>NZ_RIBZ01000301.1:0-21478 GCF_003721215.1 Streptomyces botrytidirepellens | reverse complement strand
CCTCGCCGCAGCCGCCCCCGGCATCCGCGCCGCCGCGCGGAACGCGGCCGCGAAGGCCGCCGGGGCCGTACGGGAGGAGGGCGCGCTGATGCGGGCGTGGGGCGTCGGCCCCGGCGAGCTGGAACGGATGCCGTTCGACCAGCGCGCCCGGCTCGCCGAGCGGCTGCGCACCGGCCGTCTGGCCCGGTGGGCGGAACTCATCGGCCGCTTCCGGCAGATGGCCGTCGGTGAGCGCGCCCGCAAGGTGGAGAACGCCACCGGGGAACTGGTCGGCGTCACGCTCGGCGACGACCTCTCCCGCGTCATCCCCTCCGAGCTGGCCAACCTCGGACTGCCCGAGCTGCGGGCGGTGTTCGCCGCGCGCTACGCCGCCGGGGAGCTGATGCTGTACGACAGTGAGGGGGAGCAGGCCACCGGGCAGGGCGCCATCATCGCGTGCGTGGACACCTCGCACTCCATGTACGAGGCGGGGCCCGGCGGGGTTACGCGGGAGGCGTGGGCCAAGGCGTGCGCCTTGGCGCTGCTGGATCAGGCCCGTGCGGCGGGGCGTGACTTCGTGGGGATCTTGTTTTCCGCCGCCGACAAGGTGCAGGTCTTTCGCTTCCCGGCCGGGCAGCCTGCCGGGATCGACCGGGTGCTCGACTTCGCGGAGACCTTTCTTGGTGGCGGAACCAGCTATCAGGCGCCGTTGTCGGTGGCGAGTGAGGTGCTGGGGGAGGAGTTCAACGATGCCGCGCGGAGGCGGGGGGACATCGTGATGATCACCGATGACGAGTGCGGGGTCACGGAGGAGTGGATGCGGGGGTGGAACGACGCCAAGCGGTTGTTGGGGTTCCGGGTTTTTGGTGTGGCGGTGGGGGCGGCGCGGGCCGCGGAGGCGGGGTCGGTGCTGGAGGCGTTGTGCGACAACCTTCGTGTGGTGGAGGACCTTGGGGATGTGCATGGTGCGGCGGATTTGTTCCGCGTGATCTAGGGCGGGGGTCTTTCCCCACCCCGCCCCTTCCCGAACCCGGGGCTCCGCCCCGGACCCCGGTTGAGGGCTCCGCCCCCAAACCCCCGCTCCTCAAACGCCGGAGGGGCTGGGGGTACTGCCGGAGGGGCTGAGGGAACGCGCGGGAGGGCTTGGGGTTGCGCCAGGAGGGGCTGAGGCGCGCCCGGAGGGGTTGGGAGCTGGACCCGGAGGGTTTGGGGTCTCGGCCTGGAGGGGCTGGGAGCTGGGCGTGGAGGAGTTGAGGGTTATGCCCGAAGGGGCTGGGGTTGGGGTGCGCTCGGAGGGTCTGGGGCGCGCTCGGAGGGGCTGAGGCGCGCCCGGAGGGGCTGAGGCGCGCCCGGAGGGGCTGGGGTGCGCGCGGGAAGGCTGGGGGTTGCGCCCGGTGGGGCTGGGGTTGAGCCCAGAGGGGCTGGTCTGCGAGGGCCCGGCCGGCGTGTGGGGCCCCGCCCCTGGCCCCGCCCGTCGGGCGCCGGAGGGCTGGGGTTGGGGCGTCTCCGCCCTGGGCCGTGTTCCTTAAGCGTCGGAGGGCCTGGTGGTTGCGCCCGGAAGGGCTGGGGATGCGTCCTGCACCCGGAGGCGTCGGGGGCTGGGCCCGGAAGGGATGGGGTGTCGACGGGCTAGGTTGTGGGCAATCGTTCCGCTGGGCGGGACGGGTGGGCACAACCTGGCCACGCCGCCGCAGCCGCCCGCGAAACCGTTAGTGGCACCCCATGAAGCGCACCCCGTCACAGCTGGCGCAAATGATCCCGCAGGGCGCGGGCCACCTGGGACATCAACGCCTCCGCGCCCGGCTGGAGCGCGGCCGGGACCTCGGACTCCGTCAGGGCCGCCACGACGAAGGACTGGCCGTCGGCGTGCTCGACCACGCCCACCTCGTGGCGGAGGTTCAGCAGGGTGCCGGTCTTGGACGACCACTTCGTGGCATCCGAGCTGAAGTCCGGGGCGAGGCGGTGCCGCAAGACGTTGTGGGCCATCAGCTCGCGAACCCGCTCCGCCACCTCGGGGTGGATCTTCGACGGGGTCCACAGGGCCTGGAGCAGATCGACGTAGGAGCGCGCGCTGCCCGTGTTGGCGCGGGTCGTGTCGAGTTGCGGGACCCGGTGGCCGCGGCCGCCCGTTCCGGCGCCGATGGCGAGGGCGTGGGCCAGATCGACCTGGGCGGCGTCGAAGCGTTCCACGGGGGTGTCGGACAGCTCACCCATCGTGTGTCGGACGGTGATGTCGCGCAGCCCCAGCTCGTGCAACAGATCGCCGACCTGAGCGGGCGGGGTGAGGCCGAACAACGCGTCGGCGGCCGTTCCGTCGCTCAGGCAGGTGCTCAGGTAGAGCAGGTCGTCGACCGCGACCCGCGCCGGGTGGCGGAAGCGGCTCAGCCCGGTGGGACCGGGTGTGGTGATCCGGCCGGGGTGTACGTCGAGCATCGTCGCCCCGTCCAGCTCGCCCCGCCGGATGCGTTCCGCCGTGGCCAGCGCGAGCGGGACCTTGACCAGGGAGGCCGACGGGAGCTGGATGTCGGGGTCGATGCCCAGCTCGTCTCCCGTGTCCAGGTCCCGTACGAGGAAGCAGCCGCGCAGGCCGCCGTCGTGCAGCTGCCGCCGCAGGTCGTGGAGCAGGGCTTCGGTGTTCACCAACCAGGTTCCGTTCCGGAGCTTTCGGCGCCCAGGCAACGGGCCACGGCCCCGCCCAGGCGCGCTTCGATGTGCTGGGGGCTGCCTTCCGCGGTGGCGAGGGCGTACCCCCGGCCGAGGGCCAGTTCGCCGACGGGCCGCCAGTTCAGGCCGAGTTCGGCGGCCTGCGCGGGAGAGCACAGCAGGACGTCGTGCGTACCGAAGACCTCCGCCACGGCCGTGGTCAGGTCGGGCGCGGCGACGATTTGGGCGGGCCGCAGGCCGACCGCGTCGCGCAGTCGGGTCAGCGGGTCGCGGATGTGCGGCACGTCGTCCTCCGGCTGGATCCAGACGCGCCGGGCCGGGCCGGAGGAGGCGCGTCCGACGCGCAGCGTCTCCAGGTAGACGCGCTTCACCTCGGGGTCCACGGCACCGGCGAGCCCGAGCGGTACGCGCCACGCCGCGTCGTCCGGCACCACCGCGAGCAGGGCGGCCCGCACCTGCTCGGCGTGGAGGAGTTCCCGGCGCCGTGCCGGTGCCGCGACGCGGAGGTCCAGGGTGACGCCGAGCCCCCGCGCCTCGGCGACGAGCCGGGCGAGACCGGCCGTGGTGCAGATGCCGGGCACGGCGAGCCGCCACGGCTTGCGCTTGACGGCTTCGGCCTCGTGCAGCAGCACATCCGCCGCCTGGACGAGCTGCCGGGCCGTCGGCAGCATGTCGCGGCCGAACGGAGTGAGCACGGCCCGCCGCGAGGTGCGCTCGAACAGCGGCTCACCGAAGCGTTCCTCCAGGGCGGCGACGCGGCGGCTGGCCACCGACTGGGACATCCGGGCAGCGGACGCGCCGACGGTGAAACTGCCGTGCTCGCTCACGCTGACGAACGCACGGCATGCCCCCACGAGATCCACAGCTCGCAACCCTATGCCAGGTCTGCGTTATGCCGAATCCGCATGAAGTGGCGCGTGAGCGTATTGGACCGCATGAGTGCCCGATGGCGAAGGTGTTCCCAACTCGCCGACCAACTCGCCGACCAACTCACCGGCCAGCACTGGCTCTTGGAGGCCGAACCATGCGCTACACCCGTGCCCGCCGCACCGCCCTCGGTGCGCTCGCCGCGCTCGCTCTCGTCCCGCTCGTGGCCTGCGGCCAGGGCAACGCCACGGCCGCACCGCCCACGGCCTCGTCATCCGCGCCCGCCACCACGAAGCCGTACACCGGCGAGCTCAAAGCCCTGGAGCGCGAGTACGACGCACGGCTCGGGCTCTACGCCATCGACACCGGCACCGGACGCCAGGTGGCGTACCGGGACGGTGAGCGCTTCGGCTTCCACTCCACGTTCAAGGCGCTCGCCGCCGGAGCCGTGCTGCGCAAGTATTCCCTGAGCGGGATGAACAAGGTGATCACGTACTCCCGTGACGACCTGATCGACAACTCGCCCATCACCGAGAAGCACGTCGACACCGGAATGACCCTGCGCGAGCTGTGCGACGCCGCCGTCCGCTACAGCGACAACACCGCCGCCAACCTGCTGTTCGACGCGATCGGCGGGCCCAAGGCGCTCGAACGCGAGGTCAGGAGGGTCGGGGACGACGTCACGCAGGTGGAGCGCATCGAGCCCGAGCTGAGCAAGTGGGTTCCGGGCGACACGCGGGACACCACCACGCCGCGTGCGCTCGCCAAGGACCTGCGCGCTTTCGCCCTCGGCGACGTCCTGCGCAAGCCCGAACGCGCCCAGCTGAGGACGTGGCTGAAGACCAACACCACCGGGGACGCCCTCATCAGGGCCGGGGTGCCCAAGGGCTGGGTGGTCGGCGACAAGACCGGAAGCGGCTTCTACTACGGCGCCCGCAACGACATCGCCGTGGTGTGGCGCCCGGACGCCGCGCCCATCGTCATGGCGGTCCTGACGAACCGCGGCGCGAAGGACGACGTGCACGACGACAAGCTGATCGCGGAGGCGGCCTCCGTGGTCGCGGACACGCTGTCGTAGCCCGGCGCGGGTGCCACGCGCGTACCACGCACCTACCACTCCCGCCCGGTGCCATGGGTGGTGCGGACGGACGGAAGTTCGTCCGACGCAGAGAGCGAGGGAGCACGCATGCGCATCCAACGTCTCGTCGCCACCGCCGCGGTGCTCGCGGCCGGGCTGGGCGGAGCGATCGTCTCGGCCCCGACCGCCACGGCGGCGCCGGGTCCGGCCCAGGCGGCGGTGACCCAGACCGACGTCACGCCGAAGTCCTGCCCGCCCAACGCGCCGCCGCCGGATGTCGGGCCTCAGTTCCGGTGCCTGTCCTGGTACCCGACGGAGGCGGAGTGCAACGCGGGCGTCAAGGAGAACGTCGAGCACACCCCGTCGATCGGCGGGTACTGCCAGCCCGCCCCCGACGGCTGGTGGGGCTTCATCCACCCGGGCCCCTGACACCCGGGCCCCTGACACCCGCGTGCCTGACACCCGCGTGCCTGACACCCGCGTGCCTGACACCCGCGTGCCTGACACCCGCGTGCCTGACACCCGGGTGCCTGACACTCGGGTCCCCGAACGACTGGTTCAACCCGCCGGTCCCCGCGAGCGCCGCGTCTCAGCCGCGCTCGCGGGGACCTCGTCGTATCAGCCCGGATTCGCGCAGCACCCGCTCCACCGTCTCGTCGAGCCCGCTCGTCGCCGGGATCACGGTTTCGGCGCCGCCCGGCAGCAGGTCCAGCGGGCGGTACCAGTCGCGCAGCTCCGCCTCGCCGTACTCGGCCGCCTGCGGCTTCGTGGCGTGGCGGCGCACCGTCTCGGCGAACGGCACGTCGAGGTAGTACGCATGGGTGCGGCCCCGGTGGTCGTCGCGCAGGGCGTCGAGCATCGCGCCGTAGTGGGACGCGTACAGGATGCCCTCGACCACCACGTGGTAGCCGTGGTCGAGGGCGTAACGCGCGACCGTGTCGATGAGGCCGATGTTCGCGCCGTCCGGGACGTCCCGCTCCCGCAGCACGTCACGCCGCAGCGTGTCCTGGCCGACCAGGGCGAGGCCCCGCCCGTAGCGGGCGCGCAGCCCGGCGGCGACGGAGGACTTGCCGGAGGCGGAGTTGCCGCGGAGGAGGATCAGCCGCGTCGTCGGGGAGCCCATTAGCACCCCGACGACGTTACCTGCACCGAAAGTTGAAGTTTCGTCAGGACCGTTGACGAATCCATGAGGCCGCCCTAACTTCATCGCGTCGTACTTCGTACGTCATATATGAGACGCGATACGTGAGATCTGAGAGCCCCCATGGACATCGCCCCCAGCCCGATTCCGTCCCGTACCCAGTACGTGCTGGAAGCGGTCAAGCACGCCATCCTGACGGGACGGCTGCGGCCGGGGCAGCCGCTTGTGGAGACCGAGCTGGCCGCGCAGTTCGGGGTGTCGAAGACGCCGGTGCGGGAGGCGCTGAAGACCCTCGCGGGCCGGGGCCTCGTGGTGATGAGCGAGTACAAGGGCGCGACCGTCCGGACCGTCGACACCGCGATGGCGCGGGCCGTATACGACGTACGGCTGCTGCTGGAGCCCGAGGCGCTGCGCCGGACCGTCACCGCGCGGGCGAGCCTGGCGGCGGCGGGGGCCGCGCTGGAGCGGTCGGACGCGGCGGCCGACCCGGCGGACCGGTCGCTGGCCAACCGGGACTTCCACCGCTCGCTCTACCTCCCCTGCGGCAACCCGCTGCTGACCCGGATGCTCGACGAGCTGCGCGACCAGGCGGCGCTGGTGTCGGCCGTCGCCTGGCAGGCGGTGCCGTCGTGGGAGCGGGAGGCGCGGGAGCACCGGGAGATCCTGGCCCGCGCGCACGACGGGGACGCCGACGGGGCCGCCCGCGCGCTGCACCACCACATCTCGTCCTTCGTCCAGCGGGCCTTTCCCGACCCGGACACCGCCGCGGACAGCACCCCGAACAGCACCGCGCAGACCAACGTGAACACGAACTAGCCCGAACACGAACCAGAGAGGCCCGTATGGACTTCACACCGCTGAGAACCGCGCTCGCGGACGTCGTGGCGATCCCGGTGACCCCGTACGACGCCACGGGCGCCGTCGACCGGACCACCTACCGCGCCCTGCTGCGCCGGCTTCTCGACGGCGGCGTACGGGCCGTCACCCCCAACGGCAACACGGGGGAGTTCTACGCCCTCACCCTCGAGGAGCGCCGGCTGTGCACCGAGCTGAGCGTCGAGGAGGCGGGCGGCCGGGCCGCCGTGCTGGTGGGCGTCGGGCAGGACGTGGCGACGGCGGTGGACGCCGCGCGGCACGCCCAGGAGGCCGGGGCGCAGATGGTGATGGTGCACCAGCCGGTGCACCCGTACGTGTCGCAGGACGGCTGGGTCGACTACCACCGCGAGATCGCGGAGGCGGTTCCGGAGCTGGGCGTGGTGCCGTACCTGCGCAACCCGATGATCGAGGGCGCGGCGCTGGCGGGCCTCGGCGAGGCGTGCCCGAACGTGATCGGCGTGAAGTACGCGGTCCCCGACGCGGCCCGCTTCGCGGCCTTCGCGCGGGACGCGGGCCTCGACCGGTTCGTCTGGGTGGCCGGGCTCGCCGAGCTGTACGCGCCCTCGTACTGGGCCGTCGGCGCCACCGGCTTCACCTCCGGCCTGGTCAACGTCGCCCCGAAGGTCTCGCTGGACATGCTGGGCGCGCTGCGCGCCGGGGACTACGCGGCCGCGATGAAGGTGTGGGAGCAGATCCGGCCGTTCGAGGATCTGCGGGCCGCCCGGCAGTCGGCCAACAACGTGACCGTGGTGAAGGAGGCGCTGGCCGCGCTCGACCTGTGCCGCCGCGACGTCCGCCCGCCCAGCCGGCTGCTGCCGGAGCCGCAGCGCGCGGAGGTCGCCGAGCTGATACAGGGGTGGGCGCTATGAGCCGCCCGCGCAGAACACCGGAGGAGCTGCGCAGCCACCAGTGGTACGGCACCGAGGGGTTACGCACCTTCAGCCACCGGGCCCGCACCCGCCAGCTCGGCTATCTGCCCGAGGAACACCTCGGCAAGCCCGTCATCGCGATCCTCAACACCTGGAGCGACATCAACCCCTGCCACGTCCACCTGCGCGACCGCGCCCAGGCGGTCAAGCGCGGGGTCTGGCAGGCGGGCGGCTTCCCCCTCGAATTCCCGGTCTCCACCCTCTCCGAGACCTTCCAGAAGCCGACGCCGATGCTGTACCGGAACCTGCTGTCCATGGAGACCGAGGAGCTGCTCCGCTCGTACCCGGTGGACGGCGCCGTGCTGATGGGCGGCTGCGACAAGTCCACCCCGGCGCTGCTCATGGGCGCCGCCACCGCCGATCTGCCGACCGTCTTCGTGCCCGCGGGGCCGATGCTGCCGGGGCACTGGCGCAACGAGGTGCTGGGCTCGGGCACCGACATGTGGAAGTACTGGGACGACAAGCGGGCCGGGCTCATCGGCGACTGCGAGATCGCCGAACTGGAGCGCGGCATCGCCCGCTCGCCCGGCCACTGCATGACCATGGGCACCGCCTCCACGCTGACGGCCGCCGCCGAGGCGCTGGGCGTGACGCTGCCGGGCGCCTCGTCCATCCCGGCCGTCGACTCCGGGCACGAGCGGATGGCCGCGGCCTCCGGGATGCGCATCGTCGAGCTGGTGTGGCAGGACCTGCGGCTCTCGGAGATCCTCACCCGGGACGCGTACGAGGACGCGGTCACCACCGTGCTCGCGCTCGGCGGCTCCACCAACGCCGTCATCCACCTGATCGCCATGGCCGGGCGCTCGGGGGTGCGGCTCACCCTGGACGACTTCGACCGGATCGCCCGTACGGTGCCCGTCCTCGCCAACCTGCGGCCCGGCGGCCGGTATCTGATGGAGGACTTCCACTTCGCCGGGGGGCTGCCGGGCTTTCTCTCCCGGCTGACGGACACGCTGCACCTGGACCGCCCCACCGCCGCCCACGCCACCCTGCGCGAACAGCTCGACGGCGCCCTCGTGCACAACCCGGACGTCATCCGGCCGCGCGACAACCCCCTCGCCGAGGAGGGCGGGGTGGCGGTGCTGCGCGGCAACCTGTGCCCGGACGGCGCGGTCATCAAGCACATCGCCGCCGATCAGCACCTGCTCGAGCACACCGGGCCGGCCGTCGTCTTCGACGACTACAAGACGATGCAGGCCACCATCAACGACCCCGGCCTCGGCATCACCGAGGACACCGTGCTGGTGCTGCGCAACGCCGGTCCGCTCGGCGGGCCCGGCATGCCCGAGTACGGGATGCTGCCCATCCCCGACCACCTGCTGAAGAAGGGGGTGCGGGACATGGTGCGGATCTCCGACGCCCGGATGAGCGGCACCAGTTACGGCGCCTGCGCGCTGCACATCGCGCCCGAGTCGTACGTCGGCGGGCCGCTCGCCCTCGTCCGCGACGGCGACCTGATCACGCTCGACGTGGCGGCGCGGGTGCTGCGGCTGGAGGTGGACGACGCCGAGCTGGAGCGGCGCCGGGCCGAATGGACGGCCCCGCCGCCCCGCTACGAGCGCGGCTACGGGGCGCTCTACCAGGAGCAGATGACCCAGGCCGACACCGGCTGCGACTTCCGCTTCCTGGCCCGGGAGGGCGCGGTGCCGGAACCGTACGCGGGCTGAGCCGCCAGCCTGATCGAAAAAATTTTTGCACGGTATTTCGAACGTCGTACGGAAAGCGCTTCCTCGCACGCGAATCGCCGCAGTAAGCGCTTCCCCCTGAGAACGGAGAAGCAGTCATGGCCAACGCCGTGGCGAAACAACCCCGGGTCGCTCCGCGCGGCACCCGGCGCCGTACGGGAGCGACACCACGCCGCCTCCCGTACCTGCTGATCGCCCCAGCCGGGCTGCTGATGCTGGGCTTCATCGCCTATCCGATGCTCAGCGTCCTCTACTACAGCCTTCAGAACTACAACGTCACCAAGCCCTGGCGGAACGGCTACGCGGGCTTCGAGAACTTCACCCGCATCTTCACCGACGACCCGCAGTTCTGGGACGCGCTGGCCTTCAGCGGCAAGTGGGTCGTCACCGAGGTGCTGCTCCAGCTCGTCCTCGGCGTCGCGCTGGCCCTGCTGGTCAACCAGACCTTCATCGGACGCGGCATCGCCCGCGCCCTGGTCTTCTCGCCCTGGGCCGTCTCCGGGGTGCTGACCACCACCATCTGGATGCTGCTGTACAACCCGTCGACCGGCATCAGCCGCTATCTCGCGGACGCCGGGATCGGCACGTACGGCACCTCCGTGCTCTCCGACACCGGCACGGTCTTCTGGGCCGCCGTCCTCGCCGAACTCTGGCGCGGCGTCCCCTTCTTCGCCATCCTCATCCTCGCCGACCTCCAGTCCATCCCCAAGGACCTGTACGAGGCGGCCTCGGTCGACGGCGCCGGGCGGGCGCGGCAGTTCTTCCACATCACGCTGCCGCACCTGAAGGACGCCATCGTGCTGTCGACGCTGCTGCGCGGGGTGTGGGAGTTCAACAACGTCGACCTGCTCTACACCCTCACCGGCGGCGGTCCGGCCGGGCAGACCACCACGCTGCCGCTGTACGTCGCCAACACCGGGATCAACGGCCACGACTTCGGCTACGCCTCCGCGCTGACCACCGTCGCCTTCGTGATCCTCCTCTTCTGCTCGATCCTCTATCTGCGCCTGAGCAAGTTCGGAGGCGACACCAAGTGAGAGCCGCACCCGCACCCGCATTCGCGGAGCAGGGCAGCAGCACCGCCCCGACCGCCCCCGCGGCCCCCGTTCCGCCCGCCGCCTCCGGCAAGCGGCGCGGACGCTCGGCCGACGACGGCGTACCGCGCTGGCAGATCTACGCGCCGCTGGGCCTGTACCTGCTGTTCACCCTCGTCCCCTTCTACTGGATGCTGCTCTTCGCGCTCCGCCCCGCGGGCTCCACCTCGCTGGTGCCGTGGCCGGTCACCGGTGAGCACTTCGCGAAGGTCTGGAACGAGCGCGCCTTCGGGACGTTCTTCCAGAACAGCATGATCGTCGGCGTTGCGTCGCTGCTGATGACGACCGTGGTCGCGCTCGCGGGCGGCTACGCCCTCGCCCGCTTCGACTTCCGCATCAAGAAGGGCTTCATGCTGGCCCTGCTCGCCTCGCAGTTCATCCCGGGCGCGCTGATGCTCGTACCGCTCTTCGAGATCTTCAAGAACCTCCAGATGATCAACTCGCTGGGAAGCGTGATCATCGCGGAGACCGTCTTCCAACTGCCCCTGTCCATCATCCTCATCAGCGGCTTCATCAAGAACGTGCCGGTCTCCCTGGAGGAACAGGCCTGGGTCGACGGCTGCGGACGGCTGCGGGCCTTCGGCGCGGTGGTACTCCCGCTGCTGCGGCCGGGGCTGATCGCGGTCGGCTCCTTCGCCTTCGTGCACAGCTGGAACCACTTCCTGTTCGCGCTGATGTTCCTCAGCTCGCAGGACATGCAGACCATCCCGGTCGGCCTCAACACCCTCATCGGCGCCGACAGCGTCGACCTGGGGGCGCTGGCGGCGGGCGGTGTGATCGCGGCGGTGCCGGTCGTCATCGTCTTCGCCTTCATCCAGAAGTGGCTGATCACCGGCTTCAGCGCGGGTGCCGTCAAGGGCTGAGCACCCCGTCAGTTCAGTACGCGGACAAGGAGGTCCGACCATGCGCACGACGCACCCCCCAGGGCATGGGGCTGCCGAGGCGAGCACACCCGTACCCGTCGTCCTCGCGGGCGCGCGGGGGCACGGCCGCTGGCACCTGGAGAACATCCGGCGGCTGGCGGGGGAGGGGCTGGTGCGGCTCGCCGGGGTGTGCGAACTCCGGCCGCTCACTGCGGAGGAGCTGGGCGACGGCTTCGGTTTCGGCGAGCCCGGGGTCGAGCCCGTGCAGTCCGGTGACCTCGGCGCGCTGGTGGCCCGTACCGGTGCTCAGATCGCCGTCATCTGCACCCCGATCCACACCCACGCCGACCTCGCCCTCACCGCCGCCGCGCAGGGTGCGCACCTGCTGCTGGAGAAGCCGCCCACGCCCTCCTACGCCGAGTTCACCCGGCTGAGCGAGGGGCTCGCGGACCTCGAGGCCGCCTGCCAGATCGGCTTCCAGTCGCTCGGCTCCCACGCCCTGCCCGCCATCCGGAAGCTCATCGCCGACGGTGCCATCGGGGCCGTACGGGGCATCGGCGCCGCCGGGGCGTGGTCGCGCGACGAGGCGTACTACACCCGCGCGCCCTGGGCCGGGCACCGCACCCTGGACGGCCGCGACGTCATCGACGGCGTCCTCACCAACCCCCTCGCCCACGCCGTCGCCACCGCCCTGCGCATCGACGGCGCCGACCGCGCCGAGGACATCACCGCCCTGGAACTGGAGCTGTACCGGGCCAACGACATCGAGGCCGACGACACCTCCTGCCTGCGCATCCGGACCTGCTGGGGCACCACGATCACCGCCGCCGTCACCCTGTGCGCGGAGGAGCCCGGCGAGCCGTACGTCGTCGTCCACGGCGACCGGGGCCGCATCACCTTCTGGTACAAGCAGGACCGGGTCCGGGTCGAGCGCACGGGAGCGCCCCCCGAGACCACCCACTACGCGCGCACCGACCTGCTGGAGGACCTGGCGGCCCACGTGCGCGACGGCACCGAACTGCTCGTCCCACCGGACCGCACCGGCGCGTTCATGCGCGTCGTCGAGGCGGTCCGCACCGCCCCCGCACCGGTCCCGCTGCCCCCCGACGCCTGGCGCACCGAACCCGGTGCGGCGGGCGTGTCGGCGGGCGCGAAGCGGCGCGTCGTCACCGGCATCGACCAACTGGTCACCGCCGGGGCCGAGCGCCTCGCTCTGTACTCCGAACTGCGCGCCCCCTGGGCCGCACCCCCCGCGGAGGTCCCGCACCCATGAACCCCACCTTCACCAACCGTCCCCCCTGCACCGTGCTGCGCCACGAGAACCGGCCCGTCGGTACGTACGTCCACCGCCCGCAGCTCGCCGGGACGCTCGCCCCCCGCCCGTACCTGCACCCGGTACGGACCCTCGGCGGCATCACCGTCACCGACCTGCGGACCGGGGGCCATCCCGCCGCCCAGCTGGGCGTGTCCATGGCCGTACCGGACGTCTCGGGGCGGAACTTCGGGGGCGGCCCGAGCCCCGCCACCACCTACGGCAGCCAGCGCCACCTGGGCTGGCTGCTGCGCGACCCGGACGGATTCGTGGAGGAGCTGTCCTGGACCGCGGGCGGACGGCAACTGCTGCTGGAGCGGCGCACGGTCGCGGTGCGGCCCCTGTCGGCGGGGTGCTGGGCGCTGGACTTCACCACGGCGCTCACCAATGTCACCGGGCAGGACGTTTCGGGGTCCGGCGGAGGCTTCTTCTGGAGCGCGCCGCGCCGCCCGCAGCCGCCGCGGGTCTTCAGCGCGGGCGGCGACGAGGGCGGGGCCGCCGTGCACGGGCGGCCCGCGGACTGGGTTGCGCTGGCCGCCGAGGACTGGACGCTGGTCTTCGCCGGGGCGACCGGCGACACCCGGTCCGCCCCCTGGCACGTCCGCACCGGTGACCACCCCGGCGTGGGCTCGGCCCTCGCCACCCGCGAACAGCCGCTGACCATCGCCCCCGCCGACACCGTGACCCGGCGCATCGTCACCGCGATAGCGGACGGCTGCCTGGAGCGGGACGAGGCGGCGCGGATCGCGGGGCAGCTGTCGGACAAGGGTGCCGCCGTATGAGCGGACCCGCGCTTGTGTGGCGTGCCGATCTGGGCGACGGTACGTACCGCAACCCCATCCTCAACGCCGACTGGTCCGACCCCGACGTCGTCCGCGTCGGCGACGACTACTACCTCACCGCCTCCAGCTTCGGACGCGCCCCCGGACTGCCCATCCTGCACTCCCGGGACCTCGTCAACTGGCGCATCCTCGGGCATGCGTTGGACCGGCTCGAACCCGCCGACGCCTTCGCCCTCCCGCGCCACGACTGCGGCGTCTGGGCGCCCAGCATCCGCCACCACGACGGCCGCTTCTGGATCTTCTGGGGCGACCCGGACACGGGTGTGTACCAGATCAACGCCCGCGATCCGCACGGGCCGTGGAGCGCCCCGCACCTGATCAAGCCGGGCAAGGGCCTGATCGACCCCTGCCCGCTGTGGGACGAACACGGCAACGCCTACCTCGTCCACGCCTGGGCCAAGTCCCGCTCCGGCGTCAACAACCGGCTCACCGGACACCGCATGAGCCCCGACGGGCGGGAACTCCTCGACGAGGGCCGCGTCATCGTGGACGGCGACACCATCCCCGGGTGGTTCACCCTCGAAGGCCCCAAGCTCCACCGGCGCGACGGCTGGTTCTGGATCCTCGCGCCGGCCGGTGGCGTCGAAACCGGCTGGCAGGGCGCCTTCCGCTCGCGGGACTTCTTCGGCCCGTACGAGGAACGGACGATCCTCGCCCAGGGCCGCACCGACGTCAACGGCCCGCACCAGGGCGCCTGGGTCTCCACCCCGTCCGGTGAGGACTGGTTCCTGCACTTCCAGCAGCGCGGTGCGTACGGGCGCGTGGTGCACCTCCAGCCGATGGAATGGGACGACGCGGGCTGGCCGGTCGTCGGCGACGACGGTGAGCCGGTGGCCTGGTACCGCAAGCCGAAGGGCCCCGCCTCCGAGCCGTGTGCGCCCGCCGTGGACGACACCTTCCCCGACGGCCGGTACGGCCCCCAGTGGTCCTGGACCGCCAACCCGGCGGCGGGCTGGACGACCGCCCACGACGGCCCCGGCCTATGGCTCACCTGCCACCGCCACGACGCGGCGGACGACCTGCGCCGACTCCCCAACGCCTTGGTACAACGGCTCCCCGCCGAGTCCTTCACCGCGACCGTCGACCTGGCGCTGCACAGCGAGGCCGTGGGCGCCAAGGCGGGGCTGGCGGTGCTGGGCGACGCGTTCGGCTGGATCGGCCTGGAGCGGGCGGCGGACGGCGTCCGCCTGGTCCACCGCTTCGCCAGCGTCACCACCGAGCGCGAACGCGACGCGGAACACCCCCGCCCGGCCCCCGCCGCCCGGGCCCGCCTCCGCATCGAGGTCACCCCGGGGGCCCGCTGCCGCTTCTCCGCCGACACCGGCGACGGCTTCCGCCCCTCGGGCCCGGTCTTCGCCGCCACGCCGTGGCGCTGGGTGGGCGCCCTACTGGCCGTATTCGCCACGGCCCCGCCAGGCGGGGGCGCACCAGGCCACGCGGCCTTCCGGAACTTCCACGCGACGCCCGGTCAGGAGTGAGATGTCCCCCACCCCACCCCTCCCCGAAACCGATGGCTCCGCCCCCGGACCCCCAGATGCCTACACCCCGGCCCCCCATGGGGCTACGCCCCTGGCCCCCACGGGGCTGCGCCCCGGACCCGCACAGGGCTGCGCCCCGGATTCCGCGCAGGGCTGTGTCCCGGACCNCACCCCGGCCCCCCATGGGGCTACGCCCCTGGCCCCCACGGGGCTGCGCCCCGGACCCGCACAGGGCTGCGCCCCGGATTCCGCGCAGGGCTGTGTCCCGGACCGCGCTGGGGCTGCGCCCCTGGCCCCCGCCCGGGCGGGGGCATGTTGCCCGGGTTGTGGGCAGGCGTTCCGCGGGGCGGAACGGGTGGGCACAACCCGGCCCGCACTTGGCCACGCACCCCGGCCACGATGGCGCTTACCCCGGCGGCCACCGGCCCACAGCTCGGGCGCGCCCGCTTTACCCAGTGGCCGGCCACGCGGCGCCGCCGCGACCGCGCTTGGGCTGGTGGGCGCCAGCCTGCTCGTGGTGGTCGGCGGCGCGCCCAGCGCCGGCGCAACCGCCGGCGCGACCGCAGACCGGCAAACCCTGCGCGTCGCCGCCGACGGGACCGGCGACTTCCGTACCGTCCAGGCCGCCATCGACGCCGTACCGTCCGGCAACGACAAGCCCGTCACCCTCGCCATCGCCCCCGGCACCTACCGCGAACAGGTCCGCATCCCGGCCGACAAGCCGCACCTCACCCTCCTCGGCACCGGCCGGCACCGCGCGGACACGACCATCGTCCACGACACCCCCGCCGAGTACGGCGGATCCACCGGCAGCGCCACCGTCCTCATCGCGGCGAGCGATGTCACGGCCCGCCGTCTCACCTTCGTCAACGACTTCGACGAGGCGGCTCACGACCTGAAGGGCGAGCAGGCGCTGGCCATGAAGACGACCGGTGACCGGATCGTCTTCCGGGACACGGCGTTCAAGGGCAATCAGGACACCCTGATGACGGACAGCCCGAAGCTGACGACGAACAGCCGGGTGTACATCCGGGACGCGTACATCGAGGGCGACGTCGACTTCGTCTACGGCCGTGCCACCACCGTCATCGAGCGCTCCACCATCAAGGCACTCACCCGCGGCAGCGCCACCAACAACGGCTACATCACCGCCGCGAGCACCTGGAAGGACAACCCCTACGGCTTCCTGATCACCCGCAGCCGCATCGTCAGCGACGCGCCCGATCAGACCTTCCACCTCGGGCGGCCGTGGCACCCCGGCGGGGAGCCGGACGCGGTCGCACAGGTGCTCATCCGCGACACGTACCTCCCCGCCGCGGTCAAGTCCGCCCCCTGGACGGACATGAGCGGATTCCCGTGGCAGGAGGCCCGCTTCACCGAGTACCGCAACACCGGACCGGGCGCGGCGGGGTCGGAGGACCCCGCCGCGACACGGCCGCAGATGAACGAGGCCGACGCCGCGGACCACGAGGTCGCCGACTACCTCGCCGGGACGGACGGCTGGGCACCTCAACACCACACCAGGAGATGCGCTTCATGAGCAGAGCACGTGCCACCCGCACCGCCGCGGCCGTCGCCGCCGTCCTGAGCCTCGCGTTCACCGCCACCGCCTGCGGCGACGACGGGTCGACGTCGGGGGAGGAGGGATCGGGCAAGGGCACCATCACGTTCTGGGACAACAACGGCGGTCCCCGGACGAAGGTCTGGAAGAAGATCATCGCCGAGTTCGAGGCCAAGAACCCCGACATCAAGGTCAAGTACGTTCCGATCCCGATCACGAACGTGCAGTCGAAGTACGACACCGCCATCCAGAGCGGCGGCGACAGCCTCCCCGACGTCGGCGGCGTGGGCACCGCGTACCTGGCGAACCTCGCCGCCCAGGGCGCCCTGGACCCGGTCACCGACCGCATCGAGGACAGCCCCCTCAAGGGCAAGCTGATCAAGAACATGGTGGACAGCGTCCGCGCGGCGGGCGGTGACGAGAAGGAGCTGTTCTCCGTCCCGACCTCCGCGAACCAGGGCACCCTCTGGTACCGCACCGACCTGTTCACATCGGCGCAACTGCCCGCCCCGACGACCTGGGACGCCTTCTACGAGGCCGCCGAGAAGCTGACCGACAAGGGCAAGAACAAGTTCGGCTTCACCCTGCGCGGCGGCGCGGGCTCGATCGCCCAGGCGCTGGACATGATGTACGCCCAGTCGGGGATCTCCTCCTTCTGGGACGGCGACAAGACGACGCTCAACGACCCGAAGAACGTCGAGGCGCTGGAGAAGTACGTCGCCCTCTTCAAGAAGGTCACCCCCGCGGCCGACCTGAACAACGACTTCGCCAAGATGGTCGCCCAGTTCGACCAGGGCGACATCGGCATGCTCCAGCACAACCTCGGCAGTTACGTCGACCACGTGAAGCAGCTCGGCAAGGACAAGATCGCGGGCATACCGCTGCCGCCGTCCAAGGACGGGTCGGCCCGCACGATCGTCTCCAACCCGGTCGACGGCCTCGGCCTCTTCAAGGCGAGCAAGAACAAGGCCGCCGCCTGGAAGTTCATCGAGTTCGCGGCCTCCCCGGAGATGAACAGCCTCTGGAACGAGGACGTCGGCGCGATCCCCGCCAACGTCGGCGCCGCCGACGACGCCTGGATCAGCAAGGCCCCGCCGACCAAGGCCGCGCTGGAGTCGCTGAACGACCCGCAGACGAAGGTCGTCCAACTGCCGTACTACCTCCCGGACTGGAACAACATCAGCAAGGCCGAGAACGAGCCCAGCTTCCAGAAGGTGCTGCTCGGCCAGATGACCGCCAAGGCCTTCTGCGACAAGGTCGCGGACGAGCTGAACAAGGCCCAGGCCGAATGGAAGAAGAACCAGTAGGGCTCCTGATCCGGCGTACGGGGCGGCCGCACCGCACCGGTGGCCGCCCCGTACGCCCCTTACGGAAGGCTTTCGCTCCGCCATGTCCCTGACCCGAAGACACGCGGCCGCGTCCCTCGGCTCGCTGCCCCTCGCCCTCGCCGCCCCCGGCGCGGCAACCGCCGCGACAGCCCGCCGCCGCACCACCGTCCACCTCGCGGGCGACTCCACCGCCGCGACCAAGCAGCCCACCGCCGCGCCCGAGACCGGCTGGGGCATGGCCCTGCCGTTCTTCCTGGCGGACGACCGCTTCACGGTCGCCAACCACGCCGTCAACGGCCGCAGTTCCAAGAGCTTCTACGATGAGGGGCGGCTCGCCCCCATCCTGGCCGCCCTCCGCCCCGGCGACCTCCTCCTCGTCCAGTTCGGCCACAACGACGAGAAGATCGAGGACCCGGCGCGCGGCACCGATCCGCAGACCACGTATCCGCAGTACCTGCGGCTCTACCTCGACGGCGCGCGCGAGCGCGGCGCGCACCCCGTGCTGCTGACCTCCGTGGAGCGCCGCAAGTTCGACGCGGCGGGCACCGCCCAGCCCACGCACGGCGCGTACCCCGACGCCGTACGCCGCCTCGCCCGCGCCGAGCGGGTGCCGCTGCTGGACATCCAGGCGTCCAGCATCGCGCTGTGGCAGCGCCTCGGGCCTGAGGTCACCCAGGATTACTTCAACTGGCTGGAGCCGGGGGAGTCGCCCAACTACCCGGCCGGGCTCCAGGACAACACCCACTTCCAGCCGCACGGCGCGATCGAGGTGGCCCGGCTCGTCGCGCGCGAGCTGGCGGCCCGGCGGGTGCTGCGGCCGCGCGACCTGCGGCGGCTCGACGCCGCGATCCCGGACAGCTGGATCACCTGGTAGCCCCCTTTCCCCTCTTTTGCCCACAGGAGCCGTCATGTTCAGACGTCATGCCCGCGTCGCCGCCGTGCTCGGCTGCGCCGCACTCGCCCTCGGCGTGGCCCAGGGCCCGTCGGCCGCCGCCCAGGAGACCGGAGGCGCCCGGGGCGCCCTCCCGGCCGGTGACGGCTGGGCCTCCGCCGACGGCGGCACGACCGGCGGCGCCAAGGCCGACAAGGCGCACACCTTCACGGTCACCAACCGGACCGAGCTGGTGAAGGCCCTCGGCGACGGCGACGCGACCCCGAGGCTGATCCGCATCAAGGGCACGATCGACGCCAACACCGACGACGCCGGAAAGCCGCTCTCCTGCGCCGACTACGCGACCGACGGCTACTCCCTGGACGCGTACCTGGCGGCGTACGACCCCGCCACCTGGGGCAAGACCGCGCCGTCCGGCCCCCAGGAGGACGCCCGCGCCGCGTCCGCCGCCCGACAGTACGAGCGCGTCGAACTGAAGGTGGGCTCCAACACGACCATCCTCGGCGTCGGCCGGAACGCCAAGCTGCTGGGGGCCAGCCTCCAGATCCGGGGCGTGGACAACGTCATCGTCCGCAACGTCACCTTCGAGGACGCCTTCGACTGCTTCCCCGCCTGGGACCCCACCGACGGCGACGACGGCAACTGGAACTCCGAGTACGACAACCTGGTGGTGTACGGCTCCACCCACGTCTGGGTCGACCACAACACGTTCACCGACGGCCGCCGCCCCGACAGCGCCCAGCCCAGCTACTTCGGCCGCCTCTACCAGCAGCACGACGGGGAACTGGACGTGGTGCGCGGCGCCGACCTCGTCACCGCCTCCTGGAACGTGTTCGCCGACCACGACAAGACCCTGATGATCGGCAACAGCGACAGCGCGGGCGCCACCGACCGCGGCAAGCTCCGCGTCACGCTCCATCACAACCTCTTCAAGAACATCGTGGAGCGCGCGCCGCGGGTGCGGTTCGGCAAGGTCGACGCGTACAACAACCACTTCGTGGCGCCCCGCAGCGGCTACGCGTACAGCTGGGGCGTCGGCGTCGAGTCCCAGCTCTACGCCGAGGCCAACGCCTTCACGGTGCCCGCCTCCGTCGACCCCGCGACGATCATCAAGAAGTGGAAGGGCACGGCGCTGACCGCGAAGAACAACCACCTCGGCGGCAAGGCGGCCGACCTCCTCGCCCTCCACAACGCGGGCGTCCCCGATGAGCAGCTGGGCGGCGACGCGGGCTGGACCCCGACGCTGCGCACGCGCGTCGACGCGCCGGGCGCGGTGCCGGGCGTCGTGGGCAAGGACGCGGGCGCGGGCCGCCTCTGACGCCTCGCCGACCCCATGAGCAGGGGAGGTCGGGCGTAACTGGCCCCGCCTGGCCTCCCCTTCGGCCATCCGACGCCATGGTCAACTCCAATTGGACTGCCGGGCAATGCTGGTCGCAGAATGATCAAGAGTCGCCATGCTCTATCGCTGGACGATCGCGATTCCGTAATCTGAGAATCCTCGATACGGCGGCAACCTAATCTGGATCGGCGGCAACTACGCCATGGAGCGGGTCGTCCAGGATCCCACGGCCCGCTCTCTCGACGCAGAACAGGAGTTGCCATGAGAGTGAGGCGAAGCCGCGGCCGCCACCGCCGTCGCAAGGACCGCACGCTGCCGCTCGGCAGCGCGGTGATCGTGGCATCGGCCGTGGCCGGGGTGTACCTGACCGCCTCCCCCGACGGCGCGAGCGCCGTCCCCACCACCGTCTACGTGGCGCCCGGCGGCAGCGACAGCCAGACGGGCACGCTGGCATCTCCGTACCGCACGCTGGAGAGGGCCTTCGCCGTGGCGAAGCCCGGCACCACCATCGAGGTGCGCGGCGGTACGTACTACCCGACCCGGACCCTGCGCAGCTCCGTGAGCGGCACCGCGGGGGACCGCGTCCATCTGCGGCCGTACCAGGGCGAGAAGGTCAGGGTCGACGGCTCCCGGCTCCGCGACGGCGCCTCCCTGCTCTCCCTCAGCGCCGACTACTGGACCGTCTCCGGCCTCGAACTGCGCAACGCCCCCGGCGGCGGCCTCGTCTGCACCTCCTGCTCGCGCGGCGTCTTCAACAACCTCACCACGCACGGCAACGGCGACACCGGGTTCACCCTCCGCGGCGACAACACCGACGGCAACCTCATCCGGAACCTGGACTCCTACGGCAACCACGACGACGCCACCGGAGGCAAGAGAGCCGACGGCATCGCGATCACCCATGGCTCCGGCTCCGGCAACGTGATCACCGGCTCCCGCCTCTTCGACAACAGCGACGACGGCCTCGACCTGTGGATGTGGGCGAGCCCCGTCTCCATCGACCACTCCTGGGCCTGGGGCAACGGCATCAACCGCTGGGGCATCCCCGACTTCGAGGGCGACGGCAGCGGATTCCAGCTCGGCGCCGACACCGACTCCGCCCCCGCCCCCGCCCATGTCGTCCGGGCGTCCGCCGCCTGGAAGAACTCCAAGAACGGCTTCGCCGCGGGCGGCAACACCGGCGCCCTCCGGCTGCTGCGCACCACCGCCTACGCCAACGAGGGCCAGGGCTACGCCTTCCCCGACTCCCGCGTCCTGCTCCAGCAGAACCTCGCCGTCGCCAACGGCCGCGGCCAGGCCGACACCGGTGACCTGGCGGTCTCCCGCGGCAACAACTGGAAGCCGGACGCCTCGATCACCCCGCCCTTCGTGACCACCGACCCGGGCACGGCGTACGAGTCCCGCCGCCAGGACGGCTCGCTGCCGGTGACCAGCTTCCTCGTCGTAGCAAGCGCGACGGAGGTCGGCTCGACCATGAACTGACCCCTGCCGCCGGGTTTTCCCCACCCCGCCCCTCCCCGAACCAGGGGCTCCGCCCCTGGACCCCGCCC
>NZ_RIBZ01000291.1:0-15335 GCF_003721215.1 Streptomyces botrytidirepellens | reverse complement strand
GAGCGTCTGGGCGGCGTTGCCGAGGGCGAGCGCGGCGGCGATGCGGCCGCGCCGCGCGTCCAGCCGCTGGGTCTCGGCGCGGGCGGCCGCGGCCATCCCGTCGGGGAGGTCGGTGAGCGCCGGGCCGCGCCACAGGGCGAGGGCGTCGTCGTAGCGGGCGGCGGCCTTGGCCGGGTCGCCGTCGGCGAGGGCGCGGGCGCCCTCCTCCGCGAGCCGCTCGAAGCGGTGCAGATCGACGTCGTCGGGCTCGGCGCACAGCCGGTAGCCGCCGGGTCCTGACGCGATCGCCGCCTTGCCGACGGCCCGCCGCAGCCGCCCGACGAGGGCCTGGAGCGCGCCGTTCTCGTCGGCGGGCGGGTCGGTGTCCCAGACCTCGGCGATGAGCGCGCCGTTCGTCCGCAGCCGCCCCGGGGTCAGGGCGAGCGCGGTCAGCAGGGCGCGCAGCCGTGCGCCGCCGAGGTCGACGGGGGTGCCGTCGTCGCGGTGGGCCTGGGTGGTGCCGAGGATGGCGTAGCGCACGGCCCCATTGTTGTCGACGGCCGCGCCGCACGGTTCACCCACTCCCGGATGCTCCCCGTCCGCTTACCGGCCGGTCGGGGTGCCTGGAACTCCCGGCGCCCTGTCCGACGTTTCCCGGGAGTCGAGCGGGGCACCGTACGACGCACCACGATCAGGTACCGGACGGAGAAACCTCGCGCATGACCACCGCCATCAGCCGCCGTGAGCGGCGGATCAGCCCCGTCTTCCTCGGCCTGGTCGCGATCATGCTCGTATCCGCGTGGGCGGTGTGGACGGACTACTCGGCCAGCCCCGGCTTCGCCGTCTTCCTCTTCGTGGTCTCCGGCTGGGTCGTCTCACTGTGTCTGCACGAGTACGCCCACGCCCGCACCGCGCTGCACGGCGGCGATCTGTCGATCGGCGCCAAGGGCTACCTCACCCTCAACCCGCTGAAGTACACGCATGTGGCGCTGAGCATCGTGCTGCCCGTGATCTTCGTGATCATGGGCGGGATCGGGCTGCCGGGCGGGGCGGTCTTCATCGAGCGGCACCGGATCCAGGGCCGCTGGCGGCACAGCCTGATATCCGCCGCCGGACCGCTGACGAACGTGCTGTTCGCCGCCGCGCTCACCGCCCCGTTCTGGCTGGGCGACGCAGACCAGGTGCCGCTGGTCTTCCGCTTCGCGCTCGCGTTCCTGGCGCTGCTCCAGGTCACCGCCGCGATCCTGAACTTCCTGCCGGTTCCGGGGCTGGACGGCTACGGGGTGATCGAGCCGTGGCTGTCCCACCGCATCCGGCGGCAGGTCGAGCCGTACGCGCCGTTCGGGCTGCTCGCGGTCTTCGGCATCCTGTGGATCCCCGAGGTCAACCAGGTCTTCTTCGACGCGGTCGACGCGATCATGCGGGCGATGGGGGTGTCGCAGTTCGACACCTACTTCGGCCAGGAGTTCTTCCGCTTCTGGCAGGGCGAGCCGCAGTTCCCCGGGATCGGCTCGTAGCGCGGGCTCAGCTCGTGGCGCCCGTCGCCTCGCGTTCGGCGTCCCGCTCGGCCTTGGCCCGGCGGACGTAGAACCAGGCCATGTTGGACGAGATCCCGGCGAGCAGGACCCAGACGACGCCGAGCCAGCTGCCCCGCGCGAAGGAGACGACGGCCGCGGCGACGGTGAGGGCGCAGACGAGGAGGGCGTAGACGGCGAGGCGGGGCATGGGGGTGGCTCCTGGTGGGGGTCCTGTCGGGGGTGTCGCTTCCGACATTGTCGCCCATGCCCCGCCGGGGCGTACGGGTCGCCCTCGGGCGCCCGGCTCAGTCCGGCTCGGGCGTCCGGCTCAGTCCGATTCGGGCGTCCGGCTCAGACGTCCGTGACGCGCAGGCCCGCGTGGGCCTTGTAGCGGCGGTTGACCGAGATCAGGTTGGCCACCAGGGACTCGATCTGGTGGGCGTTGCGCAGGCGGCCCGCGAAGACGCCCCGCATGCCGGGGATGCGGGCGGCCAGGGCCTGCACCAGATCGGTGTCCGCGCGGGACTCGCCCAGCACCATCACATCCGTGTCGATCTCCGCGATCTCCGGGTCCTGGAGCAGCACGGCCGACAGATGGTGGAAGGCGGCGGTGACCCGGGAGTCCGGGAGCAGGGCCGCGGCCTGTTCGGCGGCGCTGCCCTCCTCCGGCTTCAGGGCGTACGCGCCCTTCTTGTCGAAGCCCAGCGGGTTGACGCAGTCGATGACGAGCTTGCCGCTCAGCTCCTCCCGCAGCGACTCCAGCGTCTTGCCGTGGCCCTCCCACGGGACCGCGACGATCACGATGTCGCTGCGCCGCGAGCACTCGGCGTTGTCCGCGCCCTCGATGCCCAGCTCCGCGCCGCCGAGTTCCTCGGCCGCGGTCCGTGCGCGCTCGGCCGCGCGCGAACCGATGATCACCTTCTGCCCGGCCCGGGCCAGCCGGTAGGCGAGGCCGCGGCCCTGGTCGCCGGTGCCGCCGAGCACGCCGACGACCAGGCCGGAGACGTCCGGGAGGTCCCATGGGTCCTTGGCGGGGGCCTTCTTGGCGGGGGCTTCGTTCGTGGCGGGCGTGCCGTCAGGAGTAGTCATGACAGCGATACTGTCACGCCCACGTCATGCCTTCACGCTCCCCTCCGTCAGCCCCGTGCGCCAGTACCGCTGGAGGACGCCCATCAGCACCATCAGCGGCAGTACGGACAGGAAGGCGCCGCCGACCGTGTACTGGTACAGCTCCGGCTGCCGGTCCGCGTACCCCGTCCAGGAGGTCAGGCCGAGCTGGATCGGATAGAGGTCGGAGTCGGAGAGCATGACCAGCGGCAGAAAGAAGTTGTTCCAGATGTGCACGAACTGGAACAGGAAGACGGTGACCAGGGCCGGGGTCATCAGCCGCAGCCCCACCGTGAAGAAGGTCCGTGCCTCGCCCGCCCCGTCGATCCGCGCCGCCTCCATCAGCGAGTCGGGGACGGCGGCGGCCGCGTAGATCCGGCAGAGGTAGACGCCGAAGGGACTGACGACGCTGGGGATGAGGACGGCCCAGTACGTGTTGGCCAGGCCGATGCGGCTGAAGAGGAGGTAGAGGGGCAGGGCGAGCGCGGTCCCGGGGATGAGGACCCCGGCCAGGATGACGTTGAAGATCCCCTCCCGCCCGGGGAAGCGGAACTTGGCGAGGGCGTACCCGGCGGCGGCCGACAGCAGGGTGGCGGCGAGGGCGCCGACACCGGCGTACATCAGGCTGTTGGCGAACCACCGCGCGTAGATGCCGTCGTCGTACGTCAGTACCTGGTGCAGACGGCCGAGGGGGTCCGGATCGTGGAACCAGAAGCCGAAGGTGCCGAAGAGGTCGCTGCTGGACTTGGTCGAGGAGACGACGAGCCAGTAGACGGGGGTGAGGAAGTAGACGGCGGCGACGGCGAGCAGCGAGACGGTGATGATGCGGTACCGCAGCGGGGTCCGGGCGGCGCCCGGGCGGCTCTCCTCACTCACCGGTCCTCCCCGCCCCTCCCGCGCCGGCCCACCAGCCGCAGGAAGCCGAAGGACAGCACGCACGCGACGAGCGCGAGCAGCACCGCCTCGGCCGCGGCGATGTGCTGGTTGTTGCTGGTGAACGCCTCGTTGTAGGCGGCCAGGTTGGGGGTGTAGCCGGAGTCGATCGAGTTGGTGAGCGGTTTGAGCACCTTGGGCTCGGCGAACAGCTGGAGGGTGCCGATGAGACTGAAGACCGTGGTGAGGACGAGCGCGGGCCGGATCAGGGGGAGCTTGATGTGCAGGGCGATCTGCCAGGCACTCGCGCCGTCGATCTTCGCCGCCTCGTACAGCTCCCCCGGTACGGCCTTGAGCTGCGCGATCAGCACCAGCATGTTGTAGCCGGTGAACTGCCAGGTGACGATGTTGGCGATGGACCACAGCACGGTGGAGCGGCCCAGGAAGTCGACGTCCCAGCCCGCCGAGTGCGCCATCTCCACCAGCGGGCTGATCCCCGGTACGTAGAGGAAGCCCCACAGGATCGAGGCGATCACCCCGGGCACCCCGTACGGCAGGAAGAACGCGGTGCGGAAGAAGCCGACCCAGCGCGCGGACGCCGCCTCCAGCAGCAGCGCGAGCGCGGTCGCAAAGGCGATCATCACCGGGATCTGGACCGCGCCGAAGAGCAGCACCCGCCCGAATCCGGCGGTGAAGTGCTCGTCCTGGAGGGCGTGGGCGTAGTTGGACAGGCCCGCCCAGACGTCCTTCGTCTCCCCGCCGAGGCCGAGCGGCCCGGTGCGCTCGACCTTCAGCAGGCTCTCGTAGAGCGCGAAGCCGATGGGGGCGATGAAGCAGAGGAGGAACAGCGCGAGGAACGGCAGCAGGAAACCGGCCGCCGCCCGCGCGCCGCGCGCCTCCGCGCGGGTCATGCGCCGCATGCGGCCCGGCGTACGGCCCGTCGCCCCGCCCGGCGTACGGCCCGGTGTACGGGCCGTCATCCGGCCTCCGCCTTCAGGCCCTTTTCCTTGAGGTCGCTGATCGTGTCCCGCTGCACCTTCGTCAGCACGGACCGGAACGACGACCCGTCGCCGATGGCCGCCGTGAAGGCGTCGCCGAGCCGCTGGTACAGGGTGTCGGTGGCCGGGCCCCACTTCCAGCTGGTGTCCACGCCCTTGCTCGCGTCGTCGAACACCTTGCTGTACTCCTGGCCGCCGAAGAAGTCCTTGTGGACGTCGAGGTCGGAGGTGGCGTACCCCCGCTTGGCGCCGGGGGTGCCGTAGCCGTTCTCGATCAGCAGCTTGATCGACCCGGGGTCGGTGTTGAGCCAGATCGCGAAGTCCAGCGCGTCCTTCGGGTACTTGGTCTTGGCGAAGACGGCGGTCGTGGAGCCGCCCCAGTTGGCGTACGCCGCCTCGCCCCGCTTCCACTGCGGCATGGGGACGACCCGCCATTTCCCGGCGGTCCTGGGGGCGTTGCCGACGAGCAGCGCGTCGCCCCAGCTGGCGCCGAGCCAGGAGGCCATCGCGCCGGTCTGGACGTCCTTGTACCAGGCGTTCTGCCGGTCCGGAATGGTCTTGATCAGCTTCTGCTTGACCAGTGCGTCCCAGTAGTCGGCGACCTTACGGGTCGGCTCGTCGTCGATCGAGACGGTCCAGGTGTCGCCCTCGGCGCCGAACCAGCGCGCCCCGGCCTGCCAGGCGAGGCCCGCGAAGCGGTTGCCGTTGGTCGCCGAGAACGTCTCGATCCAGGCGCCCTTCTTCCGTATCGCCTTGGCCGCCGCCTCGTACGCGTCCCAGGTGGCGGGCGGCTCGACGCCCCACTTCTCGAACAGGTCCTGACGGAGGAACAGCCCCATCGGCCCGGACGCCTGCGGTACGGCGTACACGCCCTTGCCGAACACCGACTGCTGCCACTGCCAGCCGACGAACTTGTCCTTGTACCGGTCGATCCCGTGCCGGGTGAGGTCGAGCAGCCCGTTGTCGATCAGGAAGCTGGGCACCACCGGGTACTCGATCTGGCCGAGGTCCGGCGGGTTGCCCGCCTTGATCGCGGCGTGCATCTTCGCGTACTGCGCGCCCTCGACCGCCGACACCTTCTCGACCTTGACCCGGACCTCGGGGTTCTTGCTGTTCCACAGGTTCACGGGCTTGTCGATGCCCGGCACCCAGGACCAGAAGGTCAGGGTGATCTTCTCGCCCTTCTTACGGCCCTTGGGCTCGTCATCCCCGCCGTCGTCCCCGCCGCAGCCGGCGAGGGTGAGTCCGGCCGCCGCGGCGGCCGCACCGCCGAGGACGGCACGCCGCCGGGGTCCCTGCGCTCCCTGTATTTCTGACATGCTCATACCAGCTCCTCCACCGGAACGCGCCGGAATGTGATGGTCGAGTAGGCGCTGAAGTCGCCGGTCTCGTAGAGCAGTCCGACCGTGTCCTGATCGATCCTGACCAGGTCGGAGTAGGCGGCGGGCAGCCCGTCCACGGTGTGCACCGGCCGCCAGGTGACCCCGCCGTCGCGGCTCGCCCGCACCGTCATCAGGGCCCGGAAGCCGGGCGCGGCGGGCCCGGAGTACAGCAGGACATCCGGTTCGCCGAGGTGCAGCACACAGCCCTCGACCACCGGCGTCACCAGCCCGGCCTGCGGCCGGAAGGGGGTGGCCAGGGTCGCGCCGCCGTCGGACGAGTAGGCGTCGGCGCGGGTGCCGGGCGCCGTCGCGTCGTTACGGGTGTTGAAGTAGACCCGGCCGTCGGGCAGTTCGGCGGCGGTCGTCTCGTTGACGTTGATGTAGCCGTCCGGGTTGTCGTCCACGTACCCGATCCGCCAGGTCTCGCCGTCGTCGTCGCTCAGCAGGTCGTGCCCGCCGTTGTACCGGCCCTCGGTGCCGACGTCGCCGGGGACCGTCGGCGGGAGGGAGTGGTTGGCCGGTACGACGATCCGGCCCGCGTGGTCGCCGTGGCGTAACCGCAGCGCATGCCCCGGGGTGGTGGCGTACCAGCGCCACTCCGGGCGCTTCGTCTGCGCGGTGATCTCGCGGGCCGCGCTCCAGCTCACGCCGTCGTCGTCGCTGTACGTCAGCCACACCCGCCGCCCGTCCTCCGCGGACACCTCGCCGCGGCGGATCCGGTCCTCGGTCGCGGCGGCGGCGCTGCGGACGTGCACCAGCACGACCCGGCCCGCGTGCGCGCCGTCCTCCAGCACAACGGGCGCGGGGTTCCCGGCCGTTCCGTCGCCGTTCCGGGCGACGACCTGGGGCGCGCCCCAGGTCCGGCCCCCGTCGGCGGACCGCTTCAGCACCAGGTCGATGTCCCCGTGATCGGCGGACGACCCCACCCGCCCCTCGGCGAAGGCCAGCAGCGTCCCGGCGCGCGTCACCACCAGCGCCGGAATCCGGTAGCTCGCGTATCCCCCGGTCCTGGCCCGGAACGGGACCGAAACCTCGTACGGGCGTGCCATGCAGACCCTCCCGATGCGCCGTTGCAATCGATCGAGTGCTCAGCCAGACCAAAGGGGACGTAGGACGTCCCTTGTGTCCGGCGACCATAGGGTTTGCCTCACAGAGCGTCAAGAGACGGCGCAATGAACAGTTGTCGCGCGGTTGTCGCCGCTAGCGCCGCGAATGCCCTCAAAGGGGTGAGCGCCCCCCTATTTCCCCAGCGGCCCGTCCCCAACCCCGGCAGGATCCGGGTGCCATGGACGCCGTACGGGTCGCGCTGCTGCGCGAAGTGCTCGCCGGAACCGAGTGGTTGCAGTCCACCCGCCGCTTCGCGGGCTCCCTGCGGGCCTCGGTCGGCTCGCGCGAGGGCGGGCTGCTGCTCGTGGGCAGCGCCGAGTACGAACCCTGGCACCTGGCCGCCCACCTCGACGACGAGGCCGCCTGGTCCGGGCTGCCCGAGCTGTCCCCCACCCTGGTCCGCCACCGGGTCCCGTCGGGCCGCGCGGTCCCGGCCCACCTGTCGGTCGGCCTGGGCCGCCTGGAGGCGGCGGGGCGCGGCGAGACCCTCCTCATCGTCGCCCCGGGCGACCCGGGCGCCGGGCTGCTGGAGCGCGTCAACGACGCCCGCCGCGGCGGCGCCACCGTCCTCGCCCTCGACGGCGGCGACCCCGAACTGCACGCCCTGGCCCACGACGCGCTGTCCGCCCCCGAGGGCGCCGACCTCGACCTCGACACGGTCCAGCACCTGGTCAGCGCGGCCGCCGGGGAGAACACCCTCCCACCCCGCCCCGGCCGCCGCCGCATCCGCGACCGCCTGGCCCGCCTGGCCGACCAGCTGACGTCCCCACCCCCACCGGGCTGGTGACGGCGGTTCTTTCCCGCAGCATCGATATGCGGCTCCGCCGCGTGGCAGGGCTCCGCCCCTGGACCCCGCCGTGCCCCTCCGGCCGCCGTTATCCGCCGTGCCAGCCCGCGATCCGTTCGAGCATCCCGTACGGATAGTTCGGCGTCGGCGGCGCGCTCACCTCGGTGAGCCGGGCCGTCGCTTCCTCCCCGAGGTGCAGCGCGGCCGCGGCGAGCGACTCGCGCAGCTGCGCGACGGTCCGCGCGCCGACGATCGGGGCGGTGACGCCCGGGCGGTCGGCGGCCCACGCCAGGGCCGCCTGACCAGGCGTCACGCCGTGGGCGTGCGCGACATCGCGGAGCACCTCGATGACCGACCACACCTCGTCGGTGTTCCGCCGGTGCCACGCCTCACTCGTCACGTCCTCGGCCCGGGCGACCCGCGTACCGGCCGGTGGACGCTCCTCGCGCCGGTACTTGCCGGTGAGCCACCCCTGCCCCAGCGGGCCGTACAGCAACGTGCCCAGCCCGGCGTCGACACCGGCCGGCACGACCTCCCACTCCACCGCCCGGGCCAGCAGGCTGTACTGGATCTGCTGGGAGACCAGCGGCGGACCGCCCCGCTCCCCCAGCAGCCGCGCGAGCTTGGCGACCTGCCACCCGGCGAAGTTGCTCACGCCGACGTGGCGGGCCTTGCCCGCGGTGACGATCTCGGCGAGGAACTCGACGATCTCGTCGACCCGGTGCTCGTCGTCCGGGCCGTGCACCTGGTAGAGGTCGACCTGATCGACGCCGAGCCGGGAGAGGCTGGCGTCGAGCGCGGTGCGCAGGTACGCCGGGGTCAGGCTCGCGCCGGGAAACCCGAAGCGGCCCTTGGTCGCGAGCAGGACGCGCTCGCGGACGCCCGGCCGCGTGCTCAGCCACCGGCCGACGATGCGCTCCGACGCGCCGCTCCCGTAGATGTCGGCCGTATCGATCAGCGTGCCGCCCGCCTCGACGTACACGTCGAGCATCTCGTGGGCCGCCGCCTCGTCCGTGTCCCCGCCGAACGTCATCGTCCCGAAAGCGAATCGGGACACGGCGGGCCCCGAACGCCCCAGCTGACGCGTTTCCATCCGCACTCCTTCCGTCGTCGCCCGACCCTGGCAATTGGAGTGCGCTCCAGGGCAAGGGCAAGACCCCGCCGGCGGGGCGAAATTCGGTTGCCGTATGCGTCGGCGCGGCCGGACCATGTGCGCTCGTGACCGTGACCGCCGAAGACGACCACACCCCGCCGGAGCCCCCGCGGAGACGGAGGCGCACCCGCGCGTTGCTGCCGGACCTCGCGCCCTGGCGCTCCTCCCGCGACTTCCGCCTCATGTGGACGGCGGGTCTGGTGACCGCGTTCGGCAGCTTCCTGACGATGGTGGCGCTGCCGCTCCAGATCAAGGAGCTGACGGGCTCCGCGGTGGCGGTGGGGGCGATCGGGGCGGTGGAGCTGGTTCCGCTGATCGTCTTCGGCCTGTACGGCGGGGCGCTCGCCGACGCCGTCGACCGCCGGAAGCTGATCCTCGCGACGGAGGCCGGGCTCGGGTTGCTCTCCGTCCTGCTGCTGGTCAACAGCCTGCTGCCGGACCCCATGCTGTGGCCGCTGTACGTCGTCGCCGCGCTGACCAGCGCGCTGATGGGGCTCCAGCGCCCGGCCATCGACGCCGTCGTGGCCCGTATCGTCCCGCACGACCAGCTCACCGCCGCGGCCGCGCTGAACTCGATGCGCTGGCAGCTGTCGGCCATCGCGGGCCCCTCGCTCGCCGGTGTGGTCGTCGCGTACGCGGGCCTGCCGCTCGCCTACGGCCTCGACCTGCTGACCTTCATCGCCTCCCTCCTCCTCTCGCTCGGCCTCACCCCGGCCCCGCCCGCCCACGACGCCGATCCGCCGTCGCTGCGGGCGATCGGCGAGGGCGCGCGGTACGCCTGGCGGCGCAAGGAGCTGCTGGGGACGTACGCGGTGGACATGGCCGCGATGTTCTTCGCCTTCCCGAACGCGATCTTCCCCTTCCTCGCCGACGACCTGGACGCCCCCTGGGCGCTCGGCCTGATGTACGCGGCGGGCTCGGTCGGTTCGGTGGCGGTCAGCGCGACCAGCGGCTGGACGTCCCGCATCCACCGCCACGGCCGGATGGTGGTCCTGGGCGCGGCGGTCTGGGGTCTGGCGATGGCCGCCGCGGGGTGGCTGTCGAACGTCTGGCTGGTGCTGCTGTGCCTGGCGGTGGCGGGCGGCGGCGACATGGTGAGCGGACTGTTCCGCGCCACGATCTGGAACCAGACGATCCCCGACAAGTTCCGGGGCCGCCTGGCGGGCATCGAACTCCTCTCGTACGCCACCGGCCCCCAACTGGGCCAGGTCCGCGCGGGAACCACGGCCGGTCTCACCGGCGCCCGGGCCGCGGTGTGGTCGGGCGGGCTGGCCTGCGTTGCGTCGGTCGCCCTCCTGGCCCTGGCACTCCCCCGCCTGATGGCGTACGACGCGCGCACGGACGAGCACGCGAGGGCCGTCCGAGCGGCCACGCCCCACCAGTAGTCTGACGATCATGGCGGACTGGGGGATGCGACCGGCGTCGATGGCGGACGTCGAGGCGGTGGCCGAACTGCGGGCCGTGGTGCTGCGGGCGGATCTGGAACGGCTCGGGCGCTACGAGGAGCAGCGCGTGCGGCAGCGCCTGCGGAACGGGTTCGTTCCCGCGCACACCCGGGTGATCGAGGTGGGCGGCGCGTTCGCCGGCTGCGTGGCGCTGCGCCCGGCCGAGGACGCCCACTGGCTGGAGCACTTCTACCTGGCCCCGCGCCTCCAGGGAAGCGGCATCGGTACGGCCGTGCTGCGCGGGCTCCTGGAGCGGTGCGACCGCGACGGCACCCTGGTCCGGCTGAACGTACTCCAGGGCAGTCCGGCCCGGCGGCTGTACGAACGGCACGGATTCGCCCTGGAGAACGAGGATCCGGTGGACGTGTTCATGGTGCGCGAGCCGGCCGTGGCCGTGCGCGACGCATGAGCCGCGCTGCGCGAACCGCCGCCTGCCGGACGCGGAAAATCCTTCGACCGACCCGACGCCGATGCGGCACCCTCCCCCGCATGACCCCGCCGCCGTCGTTCATCCCCGGACTGGAGCTCTCCCGCCGCTTCTACCTCGATGCCGTGCGGCCTCTGCTGGACGAGACCGCCCCCGGGATGACGCATTCCGCCGCCCGCCTCGGCAGCGGCTCGGAGGTCCTCGGCTTCGACACCGCCCGCTCCGCGGACCACGAGTGGGGACCCCGCCTCCAGCTCTTCCTGCACCCACGGGACGTCACGCGCCACGGCGCGAGGATCACGGCGCTGCTCTCCGAACGCCTGCCGAAGACCTTCCTCGGCTACCCGACCCACTTCGCCCCCACCGATGAAGCGGGCATCGGGGTCATGCGAGCAACCGACGGGGCGGTCCACCACCGCGTCGACGTCACGGACCCCGGCACCTGGTTCACCACGCACCTCGGCTTCGACCCGCGCGAGGGCATCACCCCGGCGGACTGGCTGGCCACCCCCACCCAGCGCCTCGCCGAGGTCACCGCCGGCGCCGTCTTCCACGACGGGCTCGGCCACCTCGCACCAGCCCGCGCCAATCTCGCCTGGTACCCCCACGACCTCTGGCTCTACCTGCTCGCCTGCCAGTGGCAGCGCATCTCCCAGGAGGAAGCCTTCGTCGGCCGCTGCGGCGAAGTGGGCGACGAACTCGGCTCCGCCGTCGTCGCCTCCCGCCTGGTGCGCGACCTGATGCGGCTCTGCCTGCTCATGGAGCGCCGCTATCCGCCCTACGGCAAGTGGCTCGGCAGCGCCTTCGCCCGCACCACCCAGGCACCCGCCCTCACCCCGATCCTCACCGCGGCCCTCACCGCCCCCGACTGGCACACCCGCGAGCACCACTTGGCCCGCGCCTACGAGACCGTCGCGGCCACACACAACCAGCTCGGCCTCACCGACCCCGTCGACCCCACCACGCGGCCCTACCACTCCAGACCCTTCCAGGTCCTCCACGCCGAACGCTTCACCACGGCGCTGACCACCCGCATCACCGACCCGGCCATCAGCTCCCTGCCGACGATCGGCACCGTCGACCAGTTCGTCGACAGCACCGACGTCCTCAGCCACCCGGAACTGACCCGCGCCGCCACCCGCGCAACGGTCAGCTAGGGCGTGCCGCCCCGCGGGGCGTCGTCGCTCGGGGCGTCGTCCTGCCAGCGGGGGTCGTTCTGCCACTGGGCGTTCCGCTCCTGCGCCGTTTCGAGGGCGCGGGCGGCGTCCTCGGGGGTGCCGTACGGGCCCAGGCGGTCGGCCGCCCGGCATTCGGGGCCCTCTTCGACCTTGTGGTGCTTGACGCAGAAGTACCACTCGCCCGGCTTTCCGACGGGACCCTTCCTGAACAGCGCCATCCCGGCCTCCGTCTCGATAGCTCTCGCCGCGGTCTTCCTCGCGGCCATGGTGCCCGATCCGGCGCCGATACACTCGCTGATATGTCTGGCCAGTCACTCCTTGTTCCGGGGAACATCTCCCCCACCCGCCCCGTCCCCGCCTCGATTCCGCGGCCCGAGTACGTCGGGAAGGAGGGTCCCGCGCCGTATGAGGGGCCCGAGGTGCAGGACGCCGAAACGATCGAGCGGATGCGGATCGCGGGGCGGATCGCCGCGCGGGCGATGGAGGAGGCCGCGAAGCTGATCGCGCCGGGTGTGACGACGGACGAGCTGGACCGGGTCGCGCACGAGTACATGTGCGACCACGGCGCCTATCCGTCGACGCTCGGCTACCGCGGCTTCCCGAAGTCGCTGTGCTCCTCGGTCAACGAGGTCATCTGCCACGGCATCCCGGACACCACCGTCCTGCGCGACGGCGACATCGTGAACCTCGACGTCACGGCCTTCATCCACGGCGTGCACGGCGACAACAACGCCACCTACCTGTGCGGCGACGTGGACGAGGAGTCGCGGCTGCTGGTGGAGCGGACGCGGGAGTCGCTCAACCGCGCGATCAAGGCCGTCAAGCCGGGCCGGAAGATCAACATCATCGGCCGGGTCATCGAGTCGTACGCCAAGCGCTTCGGCTACGGCGTGGTCCGCGACTTCACGGGCCACGGCGTCAACACGTCGTTCCACTCCGGCCTGATCGTGCCGCACTACGACAGTCCGCACCACACGACCGAGATCAAGCCCGGCATGACGTTCACGATCGAGCCGATGCTGACGCTCGGCACGTACGAGTACGACATGTGGGACGACGGCTGGACGGTCGTCACCAAGGACCGCAAGCGGACGGCTCAGTTCGAGCACACCCTGGTGGTGACGGACACCGGGGCGGAGATCCTGACGCTTCCCTGAACCCGAGGTTTTGCCGACAGGGCGTCGGGAAAGGGTGAGGTTAGGTCGCCCTAACCTACCCCGGAGGCCGTCTTGGACGCCACGCCCACGCCCTTCTCCGCGCTCCTCCGCGCCGCCTCGCACGAGCAGCACGCCCAGGTCGCCGGGTCGGCCTTCATGGGGGACCTGCTCGGCGGGCGGCTGGGCGTGGACGCGTACCGGCAGTACACGGAGCAGCTCTGGTTCGTCTACCGGGCCCTGGAATCCACCCCCGGCCACCTCGCCGAGGACCCGGTCGCGGGCCCGTTCATACGGCTGGACCTGGCCCGCACGGAGGAGCTGGAGCGCGACCTGGCCCACCTCGGCGGCCCGCGCTGGCGCTCCGGCCTGGAGCCGCTGCCCGCCACGGCGGAGTACGCGGACCGCATTGCGGAGTGCGTGCGGGACTGGCCCGCCGGGCTGGTCGCCCACCACTACACCCGCTCCATGGGCGACCTCTCCGGCGGCCAGATCGTCCGCGGGATGGCCGAGAAGACGTGGGGCTTCGACCGCAAGGGCGACGGGGTGCGGTTCTACGTCTTCGAGTCGATCCCCAACCCGGCCGCCTTCAAGCGCGACTACCGCGCCCTCCTGGACGCGCTGCCGGTGGACGACCTGGAGAAGCAGCGCGTGATCGACGAGTGCAAGCACGCGTACGGGCTCAACACCGCGATCCTCCGCGACCTGGGCCGCCGCTTCCCGCTCAGCGCCTGAGCGGAGCCCCCAGGACGCCCGGGCGCCCCGGGACATCACGTCCCTATAACGACCTCATACCGCAGACCGGCCAATTGGCCGAATCTTTGCCATGTGCAAAGAGATCCTTGGAATTACCCGACCGCCACGCAGGCAAGGCTCAGTTAAGTTAGGTCCGCCTTATCGGGGCAATGACGCACCCTGCCCCGATGGGCCCGCTATGCCCCGAGCCATGTCTGGAGCCCGCATGAGAGCCGCCCGCACCTCCCTCGTCGCCGCGATATCGGCGCTGACGACGGTCACCGCCGTCGCCGGCTGCGCCGAGAAGTCCGACGCCAAGGACTCCGACGCCGTGCAGGTCACGGCCTCGGACAGTGCGTGCAAGGTCTCCAAGACCTCGTTCCCCGCCGGACACGTGAAGCTCGCGGTGGAGAACAAGGGCGCCAAGGTCACCGAGGTCTACGTCTACGCCCCCGGCGACCGGATCGTCACCGAGCGGGAGAACATCGGGCCGGGCACCAAGGCCGTGATCAACGCCGAGGTGAAGTCCGGTTCGTACGAGATCGCCTGCAAGCCCGGGATGAAGGGCCACGGCATCCGCCAGAAGGTGTCCGCGACCGGGAAGGGGTCGGCGGCCGAGCGGGATCCGCGGCTGGACAAGGCGGTGGCCGCGTACCGCGCGTACGCGCAGAAGCAGGCCGACGAGACGCTGCCGAAGGCCCAGGCGTTCGCCGACGCGGTCAAGAAGGACGACCTGGAGGCCGCCAAGAAGGCGTACGCGCCCTCCCGCATCGGCTGGGAGCGCACCGAGCCGGTCGCCGAGTCCTTCGGCGACATCGACCCGAAGGTCGATGTGCGCGAGGACGGGCTGGAGAAGGGCCAGGAGTGGACCGGCTGGCACCGGCTGGAGAAGTCGCTGTGGCAGACGAAGAAGATCACCAAGGCCGACCATGACCTCGCCGACCGGCTGATCAAGGACCTGAAGGACTGGCAGAAGCGGGTCGGCACGGCCGAGATCACCCCCACCGGCATGGCGAACGGCGCCAAGGAACTGCTGGACGAGGTGCAGACCGGCAAGGTCACCGGCGAGGAGGAGCGCTACAGCCACACCGACCTGGTGGACTTCGAGGCCAACGTCGAGGGCGCCGAGACCTCGTACCAGCTGCTCAAGTCCGTGGCCGGGAAGAACGACCCGGCCCTCGCCAAGGACCTGGACAAGCAGTTCGCCGCGGTGAAGAAGCAGTTGGACCAGTACCGCGAGGGCGACGGCTTCGTTTCGTACGACACCGTCTCGGAGAGCAAGCGCAAGGAGCTGTCGGACGCGGTCAACGCGCTGGCCGAGCCGCTCTCCAAGCTCGCCGCAGCCGTCGTCTCGAAGTGAGGGGCAGGTCATGACCGACGAGGCCACGACCTCCACCACCGCCCCCTCGCGCCGCGCCCTGATCGGCTGGGGCGGTGCCGGGCTCGCGCTCGGCGCCGCGGCCGCCGGGGGCACGGCCGCCGCGCTCACCGGC
>NZ_RIBZ01000027.1:0-22095 GCF_003721215.1 Streptomyces botrytidirepellens | reverse complement strand
GCGAGCTGCTCGTGCTGGGAGTGAAGGTGCTGCGTCGACCGTCTGGAAGATCCTGAAGGATGCCGGCATCGATCCGGCGCCCGGCCGGAGCTCCAGCACGTGGGCCGACTTCCTGCGTTCCCAAGCCGACGCCCTCCTGGCCTGTGACTTCTTTGAGGCGGTCACCCTCTCCGGCGCGCGGATGTACGTACTCGCGGTGATCGAACACAGCAGTCGCCGCATCCGGGTCCTGGGCGCCACCGCACACCCGACCACAGCCTGGGTAACCCAAGCGGCGAAGAACCTGGTCATGGATCTCGAGGACGTAGGCTGCCGGGCACGGTTCATGATCCGGGACAGGGACGGGAAGTTCCCCGCCCTGTTCGATGCCGTCCTCAAGGACGCGGGGATCGAGGTCGTCCTCACCGGCATCCAGATGCCGAGAATAAACTCGGTCATGGAAAGGTGGGTGCAGACCTGCAGACACGAGCTCCTGGACCGGACCCTGATCTGGAACCAGCGCCACCTCCTCCACGCCCTACGAGAGTTCGAGGAGTTCTACAACTCCCATCGACCGCACCAGGGCATCGCGAACGCCCGACCGCTACACCCACTGCCCACACCAATCAACGATCCCTACAAGCTAAGCCACCTCGACATACGACGCCACGACCGCCTTGGCGGCATCCTCCACGAATACAGACATGCCGCGTGACCTGCACGGACGAGGTATTCGGCAAGCACAGCCGCGCCAAGGCCGGGCAAGCACGACCGGAGACTGCACGTGATCGACACCAGCGACATCGGACTCTTTCTCGGCCTGGACGTCGGCAAGGGCGAACACCACGCCACCGCCCTCACTCCGACCGGGAAGAAAGCCCTCGACAAGCGGCTGCCCAACAGCGAGCCCAAACTCCGCGAGATCTTCGCGAAGTTGCAGGCCAAGCACGGCACAGTGCTCGTGATCGTCGACCAGCCGGCGCCCATCGGCGCCCTGCCCATCGCGGTGGCCCGCGACATGGACTGCCAGGTCGCCTACCTGCCCGGTCTCACGATGCGGCGGATCGCCGACCTCTATCCCGGCGAGGCCAAGACCGACGCCCGCGACGCCTTCGTCATCGCCGACGCCGCCCGGTCGATGCCGCGCACCCTCCGCTCCATCGAGCTGGACAGCGAGACGATCGCCGAGCTGGAGATGATCGTCGGCTTCGACGACGACCTGGCCGGAGAGGCCACCCGCATCAGCAACCGGCTGCGCGGCCTGCTCACCCAGATCCACCCGCACCTCGAACGTGTCCTGGGCCCACGCATCCAGCACCCCGCCGTCCTCAGACTGCTGGAACAGTTCGGCTCGCCAGCCCTCATCCGCAAGGCCGGACGACGCCGACTGGCCAACCTGATACGCCCGAAGGCTCCGCGGATGGCCGAACGGCTGGTCGAGGACATCTTCACCGCGCTCGACGAACAGACCGTCGTCGTCCCCGGCACGGACGCGGCCGCCATGATCGTGCCCAGCCTCGCCAGCTCGCTCCAAGCCGTCCTCGACCAGCGGAAACTCCTCGCCACGAGGATCGGGGAACTGCTGGAGGCCCACCCTCTTTCCAAGGTCCTGACGTCCATACCCGGCATCGGCGTCAGGACCGGAGCCAGGATCCTCATCGACGTCGGCGACGGCAGCAGCTTCCCGTCCGCCGCCCACCTCGCCGCTTACGCCGGGCTCGCTCCCGCGACCCGCAGCTCGGGATCGTCGATCCGCGGCGAACAACCCTCCCGCCGGGGAAACAAGCAGCTCAAACGGGCCTTCTTCCTCTCCGCCTTCGCGGCCCTGGCCGACCCGGTCTCGCGGGCCTACTACGACAAGAAGATCGCTCAGGGAAAGCACCACACCCAAGCCCTCCTCTGCCTCGCGAGACGAAGAGCGGACGTGCTCTTCGCGATACTCCGCGACGGCACCCTCTACGACCCCCAACCCGCCCCCACGGGTTGACGAAACCCATAGGGACACCCCCCCACCAATAGCATTTCTCACCGCACCGCCAGAGCACCGCCGAGCACGGCGGTGCTCGCAACACACTGCGGTTGACGCCGAAGGCCATCAAAATTCGACTGCGTTCGAGGCCAAAGTCAATGATCAGACTGAGAAGTTGCGCCTGAAGCAACGTTGTACGTGCCAGAATCCTCATCCGTGCTGGTCACGACGGGCACCACGACCCCCTTGCAGACCCTAGCCTCCCCCACACCAGCATGGTGGAGTGCTGCTACGACTGCTCTACCTGGCCTTGACGAGCATGTTCACCCTGATACGGCTCCTACCGAGGAGTGAGCGCGACAAAGAGGCCGAGATCCTGGCACTACGCCACCAACTCGACGTGCTGCAGCGACAGACCGACAAACCGAAACTCACCTGGCCAGACCGCGCCCTGCTGGCGCCCTCCTACATCGCCTCCCCCGGGTCCGTCTTCGCCAACTACCGCTGATCGTCACACCTGACACGGTGCTGCGCTGGCACCGTGACCTGCTGCGCCGCCGCCACGCCATGGCATCCCGCCCCAAACGCACGGGACGACCCCGCACCGTACGATCCATCCGCGCCCTCGTATTACGTCTGGCACGACAAGATTCCAGCCGGGGCTACCGACGCATCCACGGCGAACTCGCCTCCCTCGGCATCAAGGTAGCCGCCAGCACCGTGTGGAACATCCTCAAGGAGCACGGCATAGACCCAGCACCCGAACGCGACCACACCACCTGGGCGACCTTCCTGCGCTCCCAGGCCCAGGCCATCCTCGCCGCCGACTTCTTCGAGACCAAGACCCTGAACGGAGCGACGCTGTACGTCCTCGCGGTGATCGAGCACGCCACCCGCCGCGTGCGGATCCTCGGCGCGACCGCACACCCCAGCGCCGCCTGGGTCACTCAGCTCGCCCGGAACATGGCCATGGACCTCCAAGACGCAGGCTCCAGGGCGAAGTTCTTGATCCGGGACCGGGACGTACGCTACCCGGCATCCTTCGACACCGTCCTGCAAGTCGAGGACGTCGAGGTCGTCCAGACCGGCGTTCAGATGCCGCGCATGAACGCGATCATGGAGCGTTGGGTGCGGTCATGCAGAACCGAGCTTCTCGACCGCACCCTCATCTGGAACCAGACGCATCTCCTCCACGCATTGCGCGAATACGAGGGGTTCTACAACGAGCACAGACCTCACCGCACTCTCGCAAGTGCCGCGCCACTCCAACCTCTACCCGAACCGATCACCGCCCCGGACCAGCTCACCCATCTCGATGTCCATCGACGCGATCGCCTCGGCGGCCTCCTGCACGAGTACCGACATGCTGCGTAACCAGTACGGACGTAGTTCTTGGCACCTACAGGGTCGCCCGGGCCCTCACTCGCCCGGCAGGCTCAGCAGGCGGGTGATCGTGCGCAGGACGCCGTTCTCGTTGTTGGACGGTGCCAGATACCGGGCCCGGCGGATGACGTCCGGGTGGGCGTTGGCCATGGCGAACGCCCACTCGGCGGCGTCCAGCATTTCCAGGTCGTTGAGGTAGTCGCCGAACACCACCGTCTGCGCGGGCGTGATGCCGAGATCTCGCTGGAGCCGGCCTATGGCGGCGCCCTTGTTCGCGGTGAGATTCATGACGTCGATCCAGTGCTCACTGGAGACGACGACCTGGTGAGTGGCAGTGAACGACTCCAGGGCCGGGGCGGTGATCCGTGCGGCCGGTCCGAAGTCGAAGAGTGCGACCTTGATGATCTCGTCCTCGACCGCGGTGACGTTGGCGACGATCTGAAGCTGGGTGTAGTACTTCCGCACCTCCGCCAGAAACGGTTCGTCGGTCCGCTCGACGTAGGCGGACCGCTTCCCGCACACGACGGCGCCCACATCCACGCCGTCGTCCGCGAGCTGCCGTACGGTCTTGGCCACCCGGGCGGCGACGGCGGGATCCAGCGGGTCGGAGCTCAGCTCCACACCGTCACGTACGACGTAGGTGCCGTTCTCGGCGATGAACACCATGCCGTTCTCCGCACCGGCGAACTGATGGGCCAGCGTGGCGTACTGGCGGCCGCTCGCGGGGCTGAAGAGGACGCCACGTTGCCGCAGTCGGGCCAGTACCCGTCCCAGCTCCCGGGGGACTTCCCCGGCGTCGTCGAGGAGGGTGCCGTCCATGTCGGTGACGATCAGCCTGATGTCGGCGCGCGGGTTCGCCAACGCAGGCACGGTGAGGTCGGGCTCGTACGAGAAGGCGGGCATGGTGTCCTGTTCGTGTATGCGGTCTCAGGATCCCTGGGCCTGGCTGTGCAGATCGCCCCGGGCGCGACGCAGAGCAACGGCGAGGGCGCCGCGCAGGGGCGCTGCGTCGCCCAGGGCGCCGGCCTCGACGGGCGGGGGCAGGGGCGCGAGACCGTTCACTGCTGCGCGGACGGGTTCGAGCAGGGCGGGGTGGCTTCCGATGGGTCCGCCGAGGAGGACCACTTCGGGGTCGACGACCGCGCAGACGGTGGCGATGGCCTCGCCGATGGTGCGGCCTTCCTCTTCAACGACGGCGCGTGCCTCCGCATCGCCCTCGTCGGCGCGCTGGAGGATCTCGCGGGCGACGGCCACGGAATCCAGGCTGTCGGTCGGTGACAGCTGCCGCGGGCGGAACCCCGCCGCCGCAACGGCGCGGGCGAATCCGTGCCGCAGATGGGTGCCGGGGGACTCGGAACCCATGCCGAGGTAGCCGATCTCGCCGGCCACCCCGCGTGCGCCCCGGATGAGATGGTCACCGATGACCAGCCCCATGCCCATGCCGGCGCCGATGAAGATGTAGGCGAAGCTATCGGCGTCGCGTGCCGCGCCGTGCCAGCGCTCGGCCACGGCGGCGAGGTTGACGTCGTTCTCCACCAGCAGCGGGGCGTCGGTCAGGCCAGCGAGGGCTTCCTGGGGCTGGAAGAGCCCCTCCGGGTAGGGCGTGTCCTCCAGCGGGATCACGGCGGAGGTCATGGGATCGACGGGGTTGGCGACGGAGACTCCGACGGCCAGGGGGTTTCCGTGGCCGACGGTTCCCTGGTCGATCGCCCCGGTGATGATGGAGCGCAGCTGCCTGGCGATGTGGTCCGGGTCGCGGGGCTGCGCGGGTTGGTGCGTGCTCTCCAGGAACGGGCGGCCGAAGAGGTCAGCGGCGCACAGCCTGATCTCGCTCGGATGGAGGTCGACGGCGATGACGAAGCCCGCGTCCGCAGCTACCTGGTAGTAGGTACCGACCCTTCCCTGCCGGCCACGCTGTTCTCCAGCGGGCAGCAGCAGCTTCATCTCCTCCAGACGGCGTACGGATTCCGAGACGGTGGTCTTGGAAATCCCTGTCCGCTGCGCGATCTCCGCTCGGGTGATGGGCGCGTGCTCGAACACGGTGTCCAGCACTATCTGGTCGGTCAGTTCGCGCAGCAGGGTCATGCTGGGCAGAGCCGCGCCGGCAAGCTCTCGACGGATCTCCATCGCACCTCATTGTCGTCCGTTGTCGTCGGACCTCTTGTCGCCCCATGTCGTCGCTGTTACCTTATCGCGAAATCCCTAGTAAGGACCCCTTCCTAACTAGGCGCGGTTACGAGACCGACCAAGCGTCGAAACATGGCCCACCAGCAGCAGCGCGATGTGGGCGCCGGCTGCCAGGACGAGGCGGAGATCCCGCGACACGGCCAGGAGCGCGTGCCCTCGGTACCACCGACCCGGTGGGGCTCCATGCCCGGCCGACGGCCCGGCACCCAGCCCCCAGCAGATCCAGTCACTACGGCCGCCCGGCGGCCCCAGGCCCCGAAGGGACTCGATCACCATGACGCAGCCGCCCCAGACAGCACAGCACGGACGGAAGGCACCCCGATGAACGCCACGACCACCCCGCCGGCACCCGGCAGCCTGCGTGCCTACGGCCATTACCTGGACGGACGCTGGACCCCCGCGCCCGAGCAGGGAGAGGGTATCGAACGCGTCGCCCCCGGAAGCGGCGGCCGTGTGGCGGCCCGGTTCGCCTCCGGCACCGCCGACGACATCGCAGCCGCGGTCCACGCCGCCCGGCGGGCCTTCGACACCGGTCCCTGGCCGCGGATGACCGGCATGGACCGCGGCCGGGTGCTGCTGCGCCTGGCCGCGCTCCTGCGGACACACTCCGAGGACTTCGCGCGCCTGGAAGCCGAAGAAGTGGGCAAGCCGCTCCAGCTGGCCCGCGGGGACGTGGCCGGATGCGTCGAGATGTTCGAATACGCCGCCGGCCTGGCCATGGCCGCGCGCGGAGACGTCCACACCAACCTTGGCGAGGACTTCACGGCTTGGACGGTACGCGAGCCGGTCGGTGTCGTCGGGATGATCACTCCGTGGAACTTCCCGCTGCTCCAGGTGGCACAGAAGCTGCCCTTCGCCCTCGGCGCCGGCTGCACCGCTGTGATCAAACCCTCCGAGTTGACCTCCAGCACCACCCTGGAGCTCGCCCGCCTGGCAGAGCAGGCCGGTGTCCCCGCGGGCGTGGTCAACGTGGTCACCGGTTACGGCAAGGACGTCGGGCAGCCGCTGGCGGAGAGCGGCGGCATCGACCAGCTGTCCTTCACTGGCAGCACCACCACGGGTCGGGCCATCATCACCGCTTCCGCAGCCCACGCCACGCGCCTGTCCCTGGAACTCGGCGGCAAGGCAGCCAGCGTCGTCTTCGCCGACGCCGATCTGGAGGACGCCCTCGACGGCGTGCTGTTCGGTGTCTACTTCAACCAGGGTGAATGCTGCGTGTCCGGCGCTCGGCTGCTGATCGAGGACGGCATCGCCGACGACTTCGTCGCCCGGCTGGTCGACCGCGCGGGCCGCATTCGCGTCGGCGACCCGTTCGACGACGGCACCGAGGTCGGTCCGCTGATCAGCCAGGACCACGTCGAGAAGGTCCTCGGCTACCTCAGCGGCGAGATCCTCGGGGACGCGCGGATCGCCGTCGGCGGCAGCGTGCTGAACGACGACGCGCATGGCAGCGGCGACTACCTGGCTCCGACCGTCGTCGACGGCGTACATCCCGACAGTCGGCTGTTCCGTGAGGAGATCTTCGGGCCTGTCCTGACCGTCACCCGATTCCGCGACTTCGAGGAGGCCATGGACTTGGCCAACGCCGTCGAGTACGGCCTGGCCAACACGGTGTGGACCAAGGACGTCGACAAGGCCATACGGGCCGCGCGCCGACTGCGCAGCGGTCGGCTGTGGATCAACACGACCATCGACGGCTCCGTCCAACTACCCGCTGGCGGCATGGGCGCCAGCGGCTATGGCCGTGAGATGGGACAGGCCGGGTTCGACGAGTTCACCGAGCTGAAGTCGGTCCAGCTGCGCACCGGTGCGCGCACCCCCTTCTTCCGCGACTGACGGCAGGGATACACACTCATGTCCACCCAGCACACCGAGTTCGACTACATCATCGCCGGGGGCGGAACCGCGGGCTGTGTGCTCGCCAACCGCCTCTCCGCGGACCCGGGCGTCAGCGTCCTGCTGATCGAAGCCGGCCCCACCGACCGCAACCCCCTCATCCATGTCCCCGCCGGTTTCGCGAAACTGACCGCCGGCCCCTACGAGTGGGGCTACCTCAGCCAGCCGCAGCGGCACTGCGACGGGCGGGAAATCCCACTCGCCCAAGGCAAGGTGATCGGCGGAGGCGGGTCCATCAACGCCCAGGTGTTCACCCGCGGCACCCGCGAGGACTACGACGAGTGGGCAAAGACCTACGGTTGCACCGGATGGGGCTTCAGCGACATCCAGCCCTACTACCTGCGCTCCGAGGGCAACGATCGGCTCTCCGCACCCTGGCACGGCACCGACGGCCCACTGGGGGCCTCCGACCCGGTCAACCCCCACCCGCTGTCCCGGGCCTTCGTCAAGGCAGGCCAGGAGTTCGGACTGCCGTACAACAGCGACTTCAACGGCGAGCACCAGTACGGCGTCGGCCTCTACCAGAACACCACGCGGAACGGACGGCGTTGCAGTGCGGCCGTGGCTTATCTGCATCCGGCCCGCAAGCGCCTCAACCTCACCGTGAGGACCGGCCACCTCATCGGCCGCATCCTGCTGGAGGGCACCCGCGCGGTGGGCGTCATGACCAGCAACGGCCATTCCCTGCACCGCTTCCGGGCCCGGAAGGAGGTCATCGTCTCGTCCGGCACCATCGGGTCCCCCAAGCTCCTGCAGCTCTCGGGCATCGGCGACCCCGCCGACCTGCGGGAGGCCGGTATCGAGGTGCGCCACGCCTTGCCTGGGGTGGGCAAGAACCTGCACGATCACTGCGACCTCGACATCATCTACCAGCTCAAGGCATACCAGAGCATGGACCGCTTCGACCGGCCCCGGCCGGCCACGGTGGGCGCGGGCCTGGAATACCTGGCCTTCCGCAAGGGGCCGCTGGCCTCCACCGTCGTCGAGGGCGGCGCCTTCACCTTCGGCGACCGCGACGGAACCACCCCCGACCTGCAGTTCCACTTCCTGCCCGCCGCGGGCGTCGAAGCCGGCATCGCCGCGGTGAGGCCGGGCTTCGGCTGCACCCTCAACTCCTACTTCGTACGGCCCCGCAGCCGCGGTACCGTCCGCATCGCCTCCGCCGATCCCGCGGCGCCGCCCCTCATCGACCCGAACTACCTGGCCGACGACTACGACGTCGAGATGAGCGTGGAAGGCGTTCGGCAGAGCCGCGAGATCATGTCCCAGCCCTCCATGGCCCAGCACATCAAGGCCGAGCATCTGGCCGGCGGGCGGGCGCTCGACTCGAAGGACGACTACATCCGGTTCCTCCGCAGCCACGGCCGTACGTCCTACCACCACGTCGGTACGTGCGCGATGGGCAACTCCGACACCTCCGTCGTCTCCCCCGACCTGAAGGTGTACGGCCTGGACGGCCTGAGGGTCGTCGACGCCTCCGTGATGCCCCGCATCGTCAGCTCCAACACCCAGGCCCCGACCGTCATGATCGCCGAAAAGGCATCCGACCTGATCCTCGGCGCGGCCTGAACCGGCCGACGCACTTCACTCACAGGGCCTTCCCCGCCCATCGAGCCACACATCATCGCGCCGGACCATCGCATTCCCCTCCTCCCCTCCGCTCCTCCCTCTCGCCGAACGCGAGGGAATCGCGCCCAGCGTCGTCCGTCGCCGCCCGTGACGGACCGCATCAGAAAGAAGAGCCGAATCATGACCCAAGCCGTACACGGCAGCACGCGGTCTGCCGCAGGATCACCGCCCATGGCCGTTCGGCCGACCCTGAGCCGCGAAAAGGACGGAGGACTCCATGCTCACGCTTGCTGAGGCCAGCCTCCGCCTCGACGCCACACCGATCGACTACCTGCTCATCGCCGTGTACTTCGTATTCGTCCTGGGGATCGGCCTCCTGGCACGGCGCAGGGTCGCCTCCAGCCTGGACTTCTTCCTCTCCGGACGTTCTATGCCCGCGTGGGTCACCGCCCTGGCGTTCATCTCGGCGAACCTCGCCGCGGTGGAGCTGATCGGCATGACCGCCAACGGCGCCCAATACGGCATGCCCACCATGCACTACTACTGGATCGGGGCCATCCCGGCCATGGTGTTCCTGGGCCTGGTCATGATGCCGTTCTACTACGGCTCCAAGGTACGCAGCGTCCCCGAATTCCTGCTGCGGCGCTTCGGCCCATTCGCCCATCTCGTCAACTCCATCAGCTTTGCCGTCGCCCAGGTCCTCATCGCCGGCGTGAACCTCTACGCGCTGTCGACCGTCGTGAACGTGCTGCTGGGGTGGCCGACCTGGGTGTCGATCATCGCGGCGGCCATGGTTGTCCTCGCGTACACCGCCCTTGGTGGCCTGTCGGCGGCGATCTACAACGAGGTCATGCAGTTCTTCGTGATCCTCGCGCTGCTCGTACCGCTGACCGTCATCGGCCTGCACAAGGCCGGCGGCTGGGACGGGCTGGTCGCGAAGATCAACGGCGGTAGGGCCGGAACGGCCCTGCAGGTGGACTCCTGGCCCGGCACCAACATCACAGGCATCGGCGACTCCACGCTCTCGGTCCTCGGCATCGTTTTCGGCCTCGGGTTCGTCCTGTCCTTCGGCTACTGGACGACGAACTTCGCCGAGGTGCAGCGGGCCCTGTCCGCCCGCAGCATGTCCGCCGCCCGGCGTACCCCGCTGATCGGCGCCTACCCCAAGGCGCTGGTCGCCCTGGTCATCATCATCCCGGGCATGCTGGCCGCCGTCCTCTCCCCCGAGCTGGCCAAGCTCAAGGCTGCCAACATGGCCGACCCCCGTGTGCAGGAACTCGGCGGTGTGTCCTTCAACAACGCACTCGAGCTACTGATGCGCGACCTGCTGCCCAACGGCCTGCTCGGCATCGCCATCGCCGGACTACTCGCGGCGTTCATGGCCGGCATGGCCGCCAACGTAAGCGCCTTCAACACGGTTGTCACCTACGACATCTGGCAGACCTACGTGAAGAAGGGCCGCTCGGACCGCTACTCCCTGCTGACCGGCCGGGTCGTCACGGTGGCAGGCTGCGTGGTGGCCATCGGAACCGCGTTCATCGCGGGGAACTTCGGCAACATCATGGACTACCTGCAGACGCTGTTCGGCTTCTTCAACGCCCCGCTGTTCGCCACCTTCATCCTCGCCCTGTTCTGGAAGCGGATGACCCCGGCGGCAGGCGGCATCGGGCTCATCGCCGGCACCGTCTCGGCGGTCACCATCGACCTGCTCAACCGAGGCGGCGTACTCGACCTGTCCGGCCAGGGCGCCAGCTTCCTCGCCGCCACCACGGCCTTCGTCGTCGACATCGCCCTCAGCGTCGCCGTCTCCCTGGCCACCAGGCCCAAGCCGGACAGTGAACTCGCTGGCTTGGTATGGCAGTTGACCCCGCGCAGCAGCCGTACGCACGACGCGACCGGCGAGGACGCCGGCTGGTACCGCAAACCGGTCGTTCTGGGCGGCGGCGCGCTGCTGCTGACCGCGGCACTCAACATCATCTTCTGGTGAGAAGGAAAGCCCCGATGCCCGACAGCAACCACCAAGCGACACCGTCCCGCCGCGCCGCCCTGTTCGACCTGCGTATCCTCATCGCCGCCCTGTTCGCCGTCTACGGAACGGTCCTGACGGTCATGGGGGCGGCAGGAGCCTCGAACGAGGACCTCGAAAAAGCCGGAGGCTGGAATGTCAACCTCTGGAGCGGGATCGCGATGCTCGCGGTCACCGCGGCCTTCGGCAGCTGGGCCCTGCTGCGCCCTGTGCGGATACCCCCGTCCGCCGAGCAGGAGCCGACGCCGGACGAGGAGCAGCCCCAGCCGGTCTGACCCGGCCCTTGCACATCCCGGCCGGACCGCACAGCCCGCCCCGCCGCGGTTCCGGCCGGGACCACCAACCCGAGACGCCCGACTCACCCATGAGCCGACACCGGGCGCCGCACCCCGAGCTTCCGTGCGACGGGGCACCTGACGCACCCAGAACGGGGTTTCCCACTCCCGACAACCACACGACGTAACTGGCGGAATTGGAACCGCCCTCAGACCTTGGAGCTGCAATGAGACTGGCCGGGAAAGCCGCCGTGGTGACCGGCGGCGCCTCAGGAATCGGACGCGCGGTGGTGGAAGCCTTCCTCCGGGAGGGGGCTCGCGTCGGCATCGTCGACCGGGACGCGGAGGCCGCCGAGATCGAGGGGCCGGAGTTCGCCGTCATCGGGGACGCAGGGGCCCCGCAGACCTGGCAGCAAGTGGAGGACCAGGTCACAAAGCACTGGGGAGGGCTGGACGTCCTGGTCAACAACGCCGGCTACGGGATCCGCGCCTCGGTGGCCGACACCTCGTGGGAGGACTGGCAGACGATTCTGACGACCAACGTCAGCAGCGTCTTCCTCGGCTGCCGCACCGCGATCACGCTCATGCGCAAGACGGGCGGCGGCAGCATCGTCAACATGGCATCCGTCGCGGGCCAGATCGGCATGTCCGAACGGGCCGCGTATTGCGCCACCAAGGCCGCGGTCGTGGGTCTGTCCAAGGCGATGGCCGTGGACCACGCCAACGAGGGCATCCGGGTCAACTGCGTTGCGCCCGGCACGACCGACACTCCGTATTTCTCGAAGATCTCCGCGCACCTGGCCGATCCCGACGCCTACCGGGCAGACCTGGCCGCCCGGCAACCGCTGGGACGGCTCGGCCGGCCCGAGGAGATAGCCGCCGCGACGCTCTTCCTGGCCTCCGAGGAGTCCTCGTTCGCGACCGGCTCCGTCCTGACCGTCGACGGCGGAATGAGCGTCTGGTGAGCACCGCACCCCGAACCCCGAGCCCCGCGAAGACAGCGGCCCCGCGCCTGTGCGAGCCGGCCGAGCTGGCACGGATGGTGCCCGACGGAGCGACCGTCGCCATCACCGGAGCCGGCGGCGGCGTGATCGAGCCGGAGGCGGTCTTCGCCGCGTTGGAGCAGCGCTTCCTCAGCGAGACCCTCCCCCGCGACCTGACGCTGGTGCATGCCCTCGGTGTCGGAGACCGGCAGCAGCGGGGCACCAACGCGTTCGCCCACCCCACGATGGTGCGCCGGGTCGTTGGCGGTCACTGGACCTGGTCACCGGAGATGACACGGCTCGCGGCCGACGAGGAGATCGAGGCATATGTCCTGCCGGGTGGCGTGATCAGTCTGTTGCTGCGCGAGATCGGTGCCCGCCGCCCCGGCCTGATCACCACGACCGGCCTGGGCACGTTCGTCGATCCCCGCCAGTCCGGCGGTCGGGCCAACGCCTCCGCCAAGGACGCCCTCGTCGAACGGGTCGAGTTCGACGGCCAGGAATACCTGCGCTACCGCCCGTTCCGCGTGGACGTCGGTATCGTCCGGGGCACCGCCATCGACCCGAACGGCAATGTCACCCTGCGCGGTGAAGCCGCGCAGCTCGACGCCCTGGCGGTCGCCCAGGCCGCCAAAGCGTCCGGCGGCATCGTCCTGGCCCAGGTGCAGCGGCGGCTGGACACGCCGCTCAATCCCCGGGACGTGCAACTGCCGCGCTTCCTCCTCGACGCGGTCGCCGTCGTGCCCGAGCAGCGGCAAACGTACCTCGGGGCTCACGACCCCGCCCTGTGCGGCGACGCACCGGCTCCTCCGTACGAGCCCGCTCCCGCCGCATCGCCCGTCCGCAGGCTGATCGCCCGCCGCGCGGCCGAAGAGGTACGCACCGGAGACGTGATGAACCTCGGCTTCGGCATCTCCAGTGAGGTCGTCGACGTCCTGGCCGAACAGGACCGGCTGGGCGAGGTCACGACCTGCATCGAACAGGGGCACACCGGCGGCACCCCGCTGTCCGGCGACATGTTCGGTGTCTGCAGCGGCGCGGAGATCACCGTACCGTCCACCACCCAGTTCGACTTCTTCGCCAGCGGTCTGCTGGACGCGACGTACTTGGGCATGGCCGAAGTCGACGCGAGCGGATCGGTCAATGTCAGCCGCATCGGCGGGGGCATCATCGGCCCCGGCGGCTTCATCGACATTTCGCAGTCGGCCCGACGTGTGGTCTTCTGCGGCCAGTTCACCGCCAAGGGCACCCGCATGACGGTGGCCGACGGCGCCCTGCGCATCGATCGCGAGGGTGAGGTCGGCAAGTTCGTCCAGGCCGTCGACGAAGTGACCTTCTCCGGCCCGCAGGCGCTGGCCCGCGGGCAGGAGGTCCTCTACGTCACCGAGCGCGCCGTCTTCCGCCTCGTCCCCGACGGTGTCGAGCTGATCGAAATCGCGCCAGGGATATCCGTCGACCGCGATGTCCTGCCGCACATGGGCTTCATTCCCATCGTCCGGGACCCGCGGGTCATGGATCCGGCCCTGTTCACCACCAGCACCCGCTGAGCCCTCCAGGAGGCAGCCATGGACCTGCGCAGGCAGGGACCCGTCGCCCACATCACCTTCGACCGGCCCGAGAAACTGCACGCGATGGACGCGGCCGGCTGGACCGGCCTGACCGAGCGGCTTCGGGAGGCCGGAGCCGACCCGGCGGTACGCGCCGTCGTCCTACACGGCTCACCGCGCGCCTTCTGCGCGGGCAACGACATCGACGAGTTCTTCCGGCTCACCACTCCCCAGCAGGCCCGCGACTACTTCATCGGCCTGGTGCTGCCGGCCATGCGGGCCGTCGTCGAATGCGACGTGCCCGTCATCTCCGCCGTGCGCGGCCGTGCCATCGGCGGCGGAGCCGAGATCGTCCTGGTGAGCGACCTCGCCATCGCCGGGATGAACGCCACCTTCCGCCTGCCCGAGGCCCGGATCGGCGTCTGGCCCACGGTCTTCGCCGCCGTCGCTCCGTACACCCTCGCCCACAAGCCCGCCGGCCTGCTGTCCCTGACCACTCGGCAACTCGACGCGGACACGGCTCTGCGCTGCGCCATGGTGCACGAGGTCGTCGACGACCAGGACGTCGATACGGCAGCGGAGCGCCTGGCGGAAACGATCGCCGAAGGCAGCCGCGACGCCATACGCCACACCAAGAGGTTCGCCACCGCACGGCTGCGCACCGACGGCATGAGCGCCGTCCACGACGCACTCGCCGCGCTCGCCGATGACACGCTCTCCGGCCCGGATGCCGCAGAAGGAACCCGGGCCTTCCGGGAGAAGCGCACCCCGTCGTTCGCCGTCGCCCCGCCCACCGTCAGGAGCCTGCCGTGACCCGCACACTCCACCTGCCCGTATCCGCCGGTGGGCTGGAACCCTATACGCCCGGCCACGCCTTCGGGCCTTACACGCCTCCGTGCAGCCCCTTGACCAGCCGCGTCGCCTACGCCGCAGCCCACGTCGTCGCGGACGCGCACGCGGAACAGCCTCCCGGCTCGCCCGCGGTGCTGGACTGGGACCGCACCCTGGCCTTCCGGCACGAGCTGTGGCGGTGGGGTTTCGGTGTCGCCGAGGCCATGGACACCGCGCAGCGCGGCATGGGCCTGGACTGGCCCACCGCCGCCGAACTCATCCGCCGGTCGGCCGCCGACGCCCGCTCGGTCGGCGGCCGGATCGTGGCCGGCGTGAGCACCGACCAGCTCACCGCGCCACAGCCGTCCCTCGACGACATCACTGCGGCCTACCTCGAACAGCTCGCCGTCACCGAGGAGGCCGGAGCCACCGCAGTGGTAATGGCCAGCCGCGCCCTGGCCTCCGCGGCGCGCACCCCCGAGGACTACCTCACCGTCTACGACCGCATCCTCAGCCAGGTCTCCCAGCCCGTCGTGCTGCACTGGCTCGGCGACATGTTCGACCCCCGACTCCGAGGCTACTGGGGGTCGGCGGACCTCGACGCCGCCACAGAGACCGTCCTCACGATCATGAACGCCCATGCCTCGAGGATCGACGGCATCAAGCTGTCACTGCTGAACGCCGACCGCGAACGCGCGCTGCGTCGCCGTCTCCTCGTGGGCGTACGCCTGTACACCGGCGACGACTTCAACTACAGCGACCTCATCCTCGGCGACGCCGACAGCGGCCACAGTGACGCCCTCCTCGGCGTCTTCGCCGCCATCGCTCCCGCGGCCTCTCAGGCCCTGCAGGCGCTGGACAAGGGTGACGTGGACACCTATCGGGCCCTGATGGAACCGACCGTCCCGCTGGGCCGCCACCTCTTCGAGACGCCCACCTTCCACTACAAGACCGGGGTGGTCTTCCTCGCCTGGCTGGGTGGCCACCAGGACCAGTTCACCATGATCAACGGGGCACAGACCAACCGCTCGCTCATCCATCTCGCTCAACTCTTCCGCCTGGCCGACCAGACCGGACTGCTGCGCGATCCGGATATCGCCGCAGGCCGCATGTACTCCTTCCTCGAACTCCACGGAGCCACCCGATGAGCGAGCTGAGCCGTTTCTCCTTCAACTCCGGGACGGCCAAGTACTGGCCGCTGCACGAGCTCATCGACACTGCGGCACGGCGCGGTCTGGGCGGGGTGGGCCTGTGGCGGAAGCCGGTCCAGGAAGCCGGGATCGACCGTGTTGCCCGGCAGGTTCGCGCTGCGGGTCTGCAGGTGACCAGTCTGTGCCGGGGTGGCTTCTTCCCCGCCACTGATGCCGCCACCCGTCAGCAGCGCATCGAGGACAACCGCCGGGCGCTCGACGAGGCCGCACGCCTCGGCGCCCAGACGCTCTGCCTGGTCTGCGGGGGTCTGCCGTCCGGCAGCCGGGACCTGGCCGGAGCACGGCAGATGGTCGCCGACGCGATTGCCGAACTAGCCCCGGAGGCCGGTGACTTGGGTGTCGTACTCGCCATCGAGCCGATGCACCCCATGTACTGCTCCGACCGCAGCGTCATCTCCACCCTGCGCCAGGCCCGGCTCCTCGCCGAGCAGTTCCCGGCCGAACAGGTGGGCGTTCTCGTGGACGCCTACCACGTCTGGTGGGACCCCGACCGCTTCAACGAACTGGCACTGCTCGGGGAACGCATCGCCGGCTTCCAGGTCTGCGACTGGACCGTCCCGTTGCCCGCTGGCGTACTCACCGGCCGCGGCATGATCGGCGACGGTTGCATCGACCTCCGCCGACTGCGCCAAGCCGTGGAGCACAGCGGATACCGTGGCCTCACCGAGGTCGAAATCTTCAACTCCGCGCTCTGGCAGCAGCCCGGCGAGGAGGTCTTCGACCTTGCCTGTGAACGGTACCTCGCCCACGTCGCCTAGCCTCTCCGACAGCGGCTCTCGGTCATCTGATGCATCGCGAGCGGCAGGACCAGCGCCCGCTCACAGCGATACACCGCCAGGCATAGTCGTTGCGCCAAGACCGGCGACAGCACGTCCCCAGGCACGCACTCCACGTGATCAATGCGGTCATAGATGACTTGAGCTGCATGTTCACCTACCAGACAGGTTGCCTGAGCTGATCGGTTTCGTTGTGCGCGTGAAGGCAATAGCTGACGCCAACCACGCGGGCCCGTGCGTGTCGAGCCGACTACTTGATCAGCACCGCGCTGGCGCAGCACCCCCAGCCGAACAGCCCAGCCAATGGGGTGGCCAGCACCCCTGCACATGAACCGTGCGCCAAGGCGCGGACCTCGCAGTTGGGGTCTCAGGACGGTGCCGGTGCTCAAGGTAGTGGCGCTTGTGCAACGGTTACTCGGTGGCATCCAGAACGGTGCCTCGGTGCTCTGGGAGCTGGGGCGGGTCTGCAGGATGGTCTGGGCATTAGTGGCCACGGGCAGGCCGGGCCAACTGGTCGAGCGAGTCGCGCCAAATTTTTTGGATTATTTCGGCCCGTCTCACCCCTCTGAACCAGTTAGACAGGACGCCTTACCAAATGTGGGGCGACGATCCTTCAGTGCTTGGCGGCGACCCCGCGGGCCCGGGCGGAGCAGGCGCATACGCAGCAGGTCCTGGCGCTCGGCGAGCCCCAGGACCTGCATGTTTCGTATATGCGGTGATGGCGTGTGGCCGGAGCCCCCTCCTCGGTGGCCCTCATCATCACCTCGACTCAGTCCAGACCGAGCCCTCGGCGACCGGCGTCGTTGAGCTGGTCGAGGGTGAAGCGACCGGCCCAGGAACGCTCGTAGTGCTCCTCGGGGAAATCGCTCGGGCTGGACCCGGTCACGAACGCCTCCCGCACATGCGCGGCATACTCCTCGTTGCGCGGGCACCAGGGGGCCGCGGGGATGTACATGACGTTGCCCCAGCCCTTCTGCTTCTTCACCGGCGCGACACTGTGGATCATGTCGCAGTGCCACCACACCGAGTCCCCGGGCTGCACGTCGGGGATGCCGGTGACAGCCTCCATGAGCAGCGGGTGCCACTTCTCATTGGCCGGGAAGACCTGATTGACCGTGACTCCGCACATGTCGTCCTCGGGCACGTCCGGCAGCAGCGGGCGCAGCATGAGGTAGGCCATGGCCTCGGGGATCGGGACCGTGTGCAGGACGCCCTGGTCGTGCCCCATCTCCGACAGCGCGGTCCAGCCCTGGAAGGTGCGGAAGGCCGAGCACATCGTCGAGCCCGGGTACGTCGGGCCCGCGGTGCGGTGGGCGGCGTCCCAGGGGTCGTACTGCTCAACGGCGCCGTCGAAGAGGTGCCGGAACGCCTTTTGGTATGCCTCGGTCATCCACAGGTCCAGCGTGCCGGGATCACAGTGGGTGCCCAGGCCGCCGGAGTCGGATCCCGGCGGGCGGCGGCGGATGCGGTCGGGGTACAGGGCGTCACGCTCGGGGTCGAACCATTGCACCCCATCCGACTCGTGCTTCCAGAACGAGTTCAGGAAGGACTGCACGCGAGCCATGCGGCGGCTCTGCCGGACCTCCATCTGCGCCTGGGACCAGTAGATCGGGTAGATCTCGGGCTTGGAGCCGACGCTGCCGAAGAAGTCGTCGCCGGGGCCGGCATAGTTCTCGAAGAACTTGTTCCGCTCGACGTAGTCGACGATGTCCGCGTCCCACGCCATGGCCTGCTCACGGGGGAAGTGGCCGCGCACCACCAGACAGCCGCGCTTCTTCAGCTTGGCCATCCGGTGCGGGGTTACCGTGCCGTTTTCGATGTCGGCGTAGTCGATGACCGGCCAGACACTCTCTCCGCGCTCCTTCTCGGCCTTGATCTCGGCCACGCAGGCGGCGACCCGCCGCTCGACCGCGGCGAAGACCTCCTCCACACTCCGGCCCGATGCCTCTATACGGGTCCGCAGAGCGGCCTTGATCTCACGGATCGCAGCGGGCAGGTCCTCCGGAACGGTCTCCCAGTGGGGCAGGGCTTCGGCGGCCTGCTCCCCATGGGCGGTGATGGTCATACTGAACCTCTTTGGTCAGGCGTCCTAACTGTTTCTCGAAGGTAACATCATCCACCATCTTTTAGGCAAGCCTCCTGACTAGCTTGCTGCACATCTTGTTGCCAGGTGCGGAGACGTGGCTCTCGATGTGCACCACGACCTGGTGCTCTCACACGAGCGGGCGCATCTGCCGCGCCAGTCGACGAACGCCGGGCAAAGTCTGCTGCGACCATGGCCAGCATTCCCGTCGGATGGCGTCGCAGCCGGTGTGCAGGAGCTGCTCGACGGCGGCGGCGACCTCATCGGCGGTGAGCATGGGTGTACCCGCGGCCCGTAACCGGTCCCGCCCCACCGCGGTCAGTGGGGTGTCGACCAGACCCGGGCAGACGGCACTGAGGCGGATTCCCTCCCTGGAGAGCGGACCGGGCAGGGCCCGGACCAGACCGATGACCGCCGCGTGCTTGGTCATGATGCAAAGAAGACCATGACTGCCCATGCTCCCCGCCAGGCCCACGTCACCTCCACCGACGGCACAAAGATCGCCGTCACGATCACCGGCCAGGGCCGCCCTCTGGTTGTATCTCCGGGCGCCCTCAACGCCGCCCAGGACTGGCAGGTCCTTGCCGATCTGCTGGCCCCGCGCTTCGCCACCTACGCGATCGACCGCCGCGGCCGGGGTGCCAGTGGCGACAACGGTGAGCACACCATCCAGCGGGAGGCCGACGACATCGCCGCCGTCCTCGGCCTCGCCGGGCCCGACGCGATCCTGCTCGGCCACTCCTACGGCGTACTGGTCACCCTCGCCCACGCCCTGCACCAGCCCCCGGCGGCTTTCATCCTCTACGAGCCCCCGATCCCGCTGGGCGGCCCTGTCGGCGGCGACGCCATCGCTCCCTTCGAGGAGGCCGTCCAGGCCGGCGACCTCGACCGAGCCCTCACTCTCGGGCTGCGGAACTTCCTGCGGTTTCCCGAGGAAGCCATCGAGGAGTTCCGTCAGACCCCGTTCTGGGCCATCCGCGCGTCCATGACCCCGACATGGGCCCGCGAGATGCGTGCGATGGACAGGTTCGGCGACGACCTTGCCCGCTTCGCGGCCCTCGGCATCCCGACGCTCCTCGTGATCGGCGAACTCAGCCCCCGCTGGCTGACGGACGTCTCCCGCCGCCTGCACCAGGCCCTGCCCGACGCCCGACTCGTCGAGATCCCCGGCGAAGCCCACGACGCCTTCCTCACCGGCCCCCACGCCCTCGCCGACGCCATCGCTGCTTTCGCTGGCGGCCTGCCTTGCCTGCTTAAGCCTTTGCGCGAGCAAGGCTAGTCACGGGCCGCCGGACCCCCGCCGACCCCGGATTCGTTCGCAGAACCCGTTCTCACTCAAAAGCGGGACGGACCCCTTCTGAGACTTGCGCGCAGGGGGCTACTTGTCACTTCGCCGTAGCTTCGGGAGACAGGGCCTTCGCCGTGGCCGCCAAGGCCGAAGCACTACGGGCCCAGGGCGCGGACGTCGTCACGCTCGCCGCCGAGAGCTCCAGGCGGCCACCAGCGCCGTGGTCGTGGAGACCGCCGTCGCCGCCCTACGCGACCCCGCCACCCACCACTACGGGACGGCCCAGGGCGGCCCCGCCCTGGGCGCACTCGTCGCCACCGCCATCGCCGACGACACCGGGCTCTCTTGGAGCGCGGACGACGTCCAGATCGCCCTCCTTGGAGCGCGGACGACGTCCAGATCGCCCTCGGCGTCAAGCACGCCCTCTTCGTCGCCACCCAGGCTCTGATCGACGCAGGCGACGAGGTCCTGGTCGCCGCGCCCGGCTGGCCCGGACATGCCGAGGTCGTCACCGCCGCCAGCGGCATCGCCGTCCCGGTCGCCACCGACGGCGAGTTCCGTATCTCGGCCGAGGTTCTCGACGGCTGCCGCACCCCGCGCACACGGGCGGTACTCCTCTCCAGCCCCGGCAACCCCACCGGCGTTGTGTACCCAGAGGCCCGGCTGAGGGAGATCGCCGACTGGGCGGAGCAGCACGGCATGTGGGTCATCAGTGACGACATCTACCGGGCGTTCGACTACACCGGGACCTACCGGTCGATCCTGCGGGTGGCTCCGCAGCTGCGCGGCCGTACCGTCGTCGTGGGCGGAGTGCCCAAGGAGCACGCCATGACAGGCTGGTGCGTCGGCTGGCTCGCGGCACCGCCGGAGATCATCGCCTCGGCGCGGCTCCACGTCTCACGCGCCATCACCCACGTCCCGACGGTCAACCAGCGTGCCGCGCTCGCCGCCCTGGGCGACACCGGCACCCCTATCGAGGCCGCCGGCAATTATCGGCGCCGGCGCCCGCTACTGGTGGAGGCGCTGAACGGGATCGACGGCATCGACTGCCCGCTGCCCGACGGCGGCATGTTCGCCTTCCCCGACGTCAGCACGCTCCTCCGTGACCGGGATTGGTCCAGCAGCGCCGAGCTCGCTGCCTGGCTCCTCGACACCGCCCATCTCGCCGTCGTACCCGGCGAGGCGTTCAACGCGCCCGGACGCATTTGCGTGTGCTTCGCTGTCGACGACGACACGCTGATCACCGCGCTCGAACGACTGCACACCGCCCTCGGACCCACGCGCCACGAGTCGGCCGCGCCACAGTTGGAGGAGGCCCGATGAGCCCCCCTGAGGAAACTCGAACGGCACATCATCGCGCTTGGCACACTATTTATTCCTTTGCAGCAAGATCGACAGACCATCCACACTTGTCGCCCCACCAAGGGATCACCGCAGGTCAGGAGGACTACAGATGCCGTTGTGGTCGCATGTGGTCGCAGGATTCCCCAGGCCGTGCGCGACAATGGGCATAGCGGTTCAATACGCAACTTTTGGAAGCGATCACCATGCGCTCCGCCACCACTCGCGGACGCGTCTACCGCCGGTGCGGCTGCCGGGACCAGCAGGACAAGCAGCTCGACTCACGCTGCCCACGGCTCCCCGAGGAGCCTGATCACGGCACCTAGAACTTTGCCGTCGATCTCCCCTCCCCCGCTCATCGCCGTCGCACCGTTCGCCGCGGCGGCTTTCCCACCCACAGCGACGCCTCGGGCGCCCTGCAGCGGATGGTCGCCAGCGACGGCGACGGGTTCTTCGCCGATCCGAACCAAACGGTCGGCGACTACCTGACCGCCTGGCTCCAGGCCAAGGCCATGACCCTGAAACCGACTACCACGGCCCGCTACCGCGCCTACGTCCAGGCCGACCTCATCCCCGCCCTCGGACACATCAAGCTCGACGACCTCGGCTACGCACACATCGCCGCCTTCGTACGGAACCAGTTCGCCCACGGCCACGGGCCGGTCACGGTTCACCGGATCCTGGCCACCCTCTCCAGCGCCCTCGGCGAAGCCGTCAAACACCACCGCCTCGACCGCAACCCCGCCCGGCC
>NZ_RIBZ01000008.1:0-11795 GCF_003721215.1 Streptomyces botrytidirepellens | reverse complement strand
GCGAGCGTCGCCTACCGGCAGCCGGTGCTCGCCGCCGTCAGTACGGTCACCGGTGAGCCGGTCGGTGAAGAGGACTGGGCGACGGCTGACTACTGGGTGGATCAGGTCCGTCGGCCGGTCCGTTTCCACGAGGCTCTTGAGAGCGCCACCGGTACACAGAATGTGAGTCGGCTGCTGGAGGTCGGACCCGACCCGGTACTGACCAGCCTGGCGCAGGCCGCGACGGAGGCCTCTGCCGCATCGGTGCTGCGGAAGGGCCGCGCGGAGGCCGAGTCCGTACTCGTCGCGGTGGCGGAGATGTTCGTACGCGGCGCGAAGCTGGACTGGGCCGCGGTGTTCGCGGGGACCGGTGCCCGGCGGGTGGAGCTGCCGACCTACGCGTTCCAGCGCGAACGGTACTGGCTGGACAACCCGCGCCCGGCGATCGACACCAGCGGGCTGGGGCTCGGCGCGGCCGGGCACCCCATGCTGGGCGCCACCGTACGGCTGGCGGACTCGGACACTACGGTCCTGCAATCGCGGCTGTCCGTGGCGAGTCACCCCTGGCTCGCGGACCACGTGGTCGGCAGCTCCATCGTGGTGCCGGGCACCGCCTACGTCGAACTCGCCGTGCAGGCGGGCGACCAGGCCGGCTGCGACCGGGTCGAGGAGCTGACCCTGCGGTCCCCGATGGTGGTGCCGCGCGACGGCGCGGTCCAGGTGCAGATCGCCATCGAGCCCGCGGAAGGCGAAGGCCCGCGGACCGTGCGCATCCACTCCCGCACCGAGGGCGCTCCGGCCGACCGGCCGTGGACCCTCAACGCCACCGGCACCCTGACCGCCGATCAGCCCGCCGCCGACTGGGATCTGCGGGCCTGGCCGCCCGCTGGTGCGGAGCCGATGCCGGTCGACGGGCTCTACGAGCGGCTGGCGGGGACAGGTATGGCCTACGGCCCGGTGTTCCGGGGGCTGCGGGAGGTCTGGCGGCTGGGCGACGACCTGTTCGTGACGGCCGTCCTGCCCGAGGAAGCCAAGGCGGACGCGACCGGCTTCGGGCTGCACCCCGCACTGCTGGACTCCGTCCTGCACGCCCTCGGAGTCGACTACCCGGCGCCGGCACCGGACGAAGCTCACAGCCCTGGCAAGGCGTTGCTGCCGTTCCTGTGGTCCGGCGTATCGCTGTCGGCCGTCGGCGCCCCCGAGGTGCGGGCACAGCTGTCCGTCCGCGCACCGGGTGAGGTCGGACTGCGCGTCGCCGACACGTCCGGTGAGCCCGTCGCCGAGGTCGACGCCCTCGTACTGCGGCCCGTTTCGGCCACCGCCGCGGCCGCCGCGGCTCCGGCCGTCGACAGCCTGTTCCGGCTCGACTGGATCCCCGCCCCCGGCCCCGCAGCCGATCCCGGGGAGCCGAAGGCCTGGACCGTCCTGGGCGACGCGCGGCCATGGCAGGACGCCGGGATCCCGGTGACCGGCCGCGCGGACCTCGCCGAACTCGTCACCGCCCTGGACGGCGGCGCCGACGTTCCCGGCACCGTTCTGCTCCCGGTCACGCGGGCCAGCGGTGCCGGTGCCGAGGCCCGGGTGACCGAGGCCGTGAGCGGCGTGCTCCGCGTCGTACGGGAGTGGCTGGCCGAGCCCCGTCTGGCCACGTCCCGCCTCGCCGTGCTCACCTCGGGCGCCGTCGTCGAGTCCGACGATCTGGCCGGCGCCGGGGTGTGGGGCCTGGTGCGCTCGGCGATCACCGAGAACCCGGGCCGGTTCGTCCTGGCGGATACCGACGGCGAGCAGGCTTCGTACGAGGCGCTGGCCACGAGCCTGACCGATCTCGCCGAGGCGGGTGAGAGCCAGCTCGCGGTGCGGGACGGCCAGGTGCTGCTTCCGCGCGTCGCCCGGATGACCGGGCCCGCGGAGGCCTCGCCCGCATGGCGGGCGGGGGGCACGGTCCTGGTGACCGGTGGCACCGGCGGCCTCGGCGCGCTGGTGGCGCGCCATCTCGCCACCACGCACGGAGTACGGAACCTCCTGCTGCTGTCCCGCCGCGGACCCGACGCCCCCGGCGCGCGGGAACTCCGGCAGGAGCTGGCGGACCTCGGCGCCCGGGCCACGATCGCCGCGTGCGACGTGGCCGATCGCGAGGCGCTGGCCCGGGCACTGGCCGCGATTCCCGAGGACGCGCCGCTCAGCGGCGTGGTGCACACCGCCGGTCTGCTGGACGACGGAGTCATCACCGACCTGACCCCGCAGCGGCTGGCGCGCGTCCTGGCGGCGAAGGCCGAATCGGCCCTGCACCTGCACGAACTGACCCGTGACCGTGAGCTGGACGCGTTCGTCCTCTTCTCCTCGATCTCGGGGATCGTCGGTTCGTCCGGCCAGTCGGCGTACGCGGCGGGCAACGCCGTGCTCGACGCTCTCGCCACGTCCCGGCGGGCCCAGGGCCTGCCGGGCGTGTCGCTGGCGTGGGGCATGTGGGAACACGCCGACGGCATGGGGGGCCGCCTCCGCCACGCCGACATGGCCCGCATGCGCAGGCAGGGCTTCCCCGCCCTCGCCACCGACGACGCGCTCGCACGGCTGGACCTCGCGGCAGGGTCCGGCGAGGCCCTCGTACTGCCCGTCACACTCGACATCACCGCTCTCGCCGCCCGTCGGGACAGCCTGCCCAGCGTGCTGTTCGGGCTCGTCCCGGCCACCCGGCGGCGGCGCGTCGCCGGACAGGCCGCCGAGGGCGACCAGAGCGCGCTGGCACGCAGGCTGCGCGGCCTGCCCGCCGCTGAACAGGACCGGGAGCTGCTTGCGCTGGTGCAGTCGCAGGTCGCGGCGGTATTGGGGCACTCAGCGGCCACGTCGGTCGACCCGGCCAGGGCGTTCACCGACCTCGGTTTCGACTCGCTGACCGCGGTGGACCTGCGCAACCACCTCAACACCGCGAGCGGGCTGCGGCTGCCCGCGACCCTGGTGTTCGACCACCCCAGCCCCGCCGCGCTCGCCGCCTACCTGCGCGAGCAGCTGCTGGGCGCGGAAGCGGAGCGGGAACAGGAGAAGACCGCGGCGGCCGCCGTACGGAGCCGGGGCGCGGCCGACGAGCCCATCGCGATCGTCGGCATCGGCTGCCGCTACCCGGGCGGAGTGACCTCGCCCGAGTCGCTGTGGGACCTCGTGACCTCCGGCGGGGACGGCATCACCCCCTTCCCGGACAACCGCGACTGGGACATCGAGCGGCTCTACGACCTCGACCCGGACCATGCCGGTACCTCGTACGTCCGCGAAGGCGGGTTCCTGCACGATGCCGCCGACTTCGACGCCGAGCTGTTCGGGATCTCGCCGCGTGAGGCCCTGGCCATGGACCCGCAGCAGCGGCTGCTGCTGGAGACCTCCTGGGAGGCGCTGGAGCGCGCCGGAATCGACCCGCACTCGCTGCGCTCCACGGCCACCGGCGTATTCGCGGGACTGATGTACCACGACTACGCGTCGCGGGTGCACGCCGTACCGGACGAGGTCGAGGGCTTCCTCGGCAACGGCAACGCGGGCAGCGTCTTCTCCGGCCGCATCTCCTACGTCTTCGGCTTCGAGGGTCCCGCGGTCACCGTGGACACCGCGTGCTCGTCGTCCCTCGTCTCGCTCCACCTGGCCTGCCAGGCGCTGCGGGCGGGGGAGTGCGACACGGCCCTGGCCGGTGGCGTCACGGTGATGGCCACCCCTGCCACGTTCGTCGAGTTCTCCCGGCAGCGCGGCCTGGCCGCCGACGGCCGGTGCAAGTCCTTCGCCGAGGCGGCGGATGGCACCGGCTGGTCCGAGGGTGCCGGGGTGCTGGTGCTGGAGCGGCTGTCGGAGGCCCGGCGGCGCGGGCACGAGGTGTTGGCGGTGGTGCGCGGGAGCGCGGTCAATCAGGACGGTGCGTCGAATGGTCTGACGGCGCCGAACGGTCCGTCGCAGCAGCGGGTGATCCGTCAGGCGCTGTCCTCGGCGCGGCTCTCGGCGTCCGACGTGGACGCGGTGGAGGCGCACGGCACGGGGACGCGGCTCGGCGACCCGATCGAAGCCCAGGCCCTGCTCGCGGCCTACGGCCAAGCCCGCACCGACGACGAGCCGCTGTGGCTGGGCTCGATCAAGTCGAACATCGGGCACACCCAGGCCGCGGCGGGCGCGGCAGGTGTGATCAAGATGGTGATGGCGCTGCGCGCGGGGCAGTTGCCGCGGACGCTGCACGTGGACGAGCCCTCGTCGCATGTGGACTGGGAAGCCGGAGCGGTCAGGCTGCTGACCGAGGCTCGTGGCTGGCCGCGGGGGGAGCGTCCGCGCCGGGCGGGGGTGTCGTCGTTCGGGATCAGCGGGACCAACGCGCACGTGATCATCGAAGAGGCTCCGGCCGCCCCGGCCGTAGCCGGGGAACGGCCGTCGGCCGACCTGCCGGTGGTGCCGTGGGTGCTGTCGGGCCGGAGCGCGCGGGCGGTGGAGGCACAGGCCGGGCGTCTGGCGGAGTTCCTCGAGGAGCGGGACTCCTCCGCTGTCGACGTGGGCCTTTCGCTGGTGACGACGCGCGCCGCCCTGGAGCACCGCGCGGTGGTGCTGGGCGCCGACGATGCCCTTCGCGCGGGTCTGGCGGACCTGGACGGCCCCTCGGTGGTGTCCGGTGCGGTGTCGGAGGGGCGTGCGGCGTGGATGTTCACGGGTCAGGGCAGTCAGCGGCTGGGTATGGGCCGTGAGTTGTATGGCGTGTTCCCGGTGTTCACGAGGACCCTGGATGAGGTGTGCGGTTTTCTGGACGCGGAGCTTGCGGGCAGGCCGGGGTTTGAGCACTCGTTGCGGGAGGTGTTGTTCGCGGCGGAGGGTTCTGCGGAGGCTGCTCTGCTGGGGGGGACCGGGTATGCGCAGTCGGCGTTGTTCGCGGTGCAGGTGGCGTTGGTGGAGTTGCTGCGGTCGTGGGGTGTGGCGCCGGATGTAGTGGTGGGCCACTCGATCGGCGAGTTCGTCGCGGCGTACGTGGCGGGTGTGTTCGAGCTGGCGGATGCCGCCCGATTGGTGGCGGGTCGTGCGCGGTTGATGCAGGCGCTGCCTTCGGGCGGTGCGATGGCGGCGGTCGAGGGCACCGAGTCCGAGGTCGCCGAGATCCTCGGCGGGTTTGCCGAGGGCGAGCGGGTGGCGGTCGCGGCGGTGAACGGGCCGACCGCGGTGGTGGTCTCCGGTGAGGAGGACGTGGTCGAGCGGGTGATGGCGGTTGCGGGGGAGCGGGGTCGGCGGGTGTCGCGGCTGCGCGTCAGCCACGCTTTCCACTCGCCGTTGATGGAGCCGATGCTGGCGGAGTTCGCCGAGGTCGCGGCGGGTGTCGCCTACCGGCAGCCGGTGCTTCCGGCCGTCAGCACGGTGACGGGTGCCCTTGTCGGTGGGCAGGACTGGGTCACTCCGGAGTATTGGGTGGATCAGGTCCGCCGTCCGGTGCGCTTCCACGACGCGCTGCTGACCGCGACCGGCGAGCAGGGCGCGACCTGGCTCCTGGAGATCGGTCCCGACCCTGTCCTGAGTGCGCTGGCCCAGGCGGGGGCCGAGCCGGCGGTGGCGGTGTCCACTTTGCGTGCGGGCCGGGCCGAGGCCGAGGCTGTGCTGACGGCCGTCGCGGAGCTGTATGTGCGGGGCGCGGGCGTCGACTGGTCCGGCGTGTTCGGGGGGACCGGTGCCCGGCGGGTCGAGCTGCCGACCTACGCGTTCCAGCGCGAACGGTACTGGCTGGAGGCATCGGCTCCGGCCACCGACGCCGACGGCCTCGGTCTCGGCGTGACCGAACATCCGCTGCTGGGCGCGGCCGTGACCGTGGCGGGCTCGGAAACCCTCCTGCTGACGTCCCGCCTCTCGGTGCGGTCCCACCCCTGGCTCGCCGATCACGCGGTCGCGGAATCGATCGTGGTCCCCGGCACCGCGCTCGTCGAACTCGCACTCCAGGCGGGCGACCAGCTCGGCTACGGCCGACTGGACGAACTGACCCTGCGGGCCCCGCTCGTGCTGCCGAAGGACGGCGCGGTGCAGGTGCAGCTCAGCGTGGAGCCGCCCGAGTCCTCCGACGGGAACCCGGACGGAAACGCGGACGAGCAGCGGCGCACGCTGAAGCTGTACGCACGCCCCCAGGACTCCGCGACCGGACAACCGTGGACCTTGCACGCCACCGGCACCCTCGCCGCCGAGCGGCCCGCCGCCGACTGGGATCTGACCGCGTGGCCGCCCCCGGGCGCCGAGCCGGTGCCCACCGACGGGCTGTACGAGCGACTGGCCTCGGCCGGGCTGGCCTACGGACCGGCCTTCCAGGGACTGCGGGACGTCTGGAGGCACGGCGAGGACCTCTTCGTCGAGGCGGCCCTGCCCGAGCCGCTGGCCGGCGACGCTTCGGCGTACGGACTGCACCCGGCGCTGCTCGACACCGTCCTGCACGCCCTGGGACTGCGGGGGCAGGCGGCGGACGGCGCGTCGCTGCCGTTCCTGTGGACGGGCGTGTCGCTGTCCGCCGTCGGCGCCGCCGCCGTACGCGTACACCTGACCGTGCGCGGGACGGGCGAGGTGGGGTTGCGGGTTGCCGACACGGCGGGCGACCCGGTGGCCGAGATCGAGTCGCTGGTGCTGCGTCCGATGTCGCCGGCCGACCTGGCCGGGGCGGACTCGCGGGTCTCCGACAGCCTGTTCCGGCTGGACTGGGTCCCCGCGCCCGCCCCCCTGAGCGGGTCGTCCTCCCCGGTCGGCCGCTGGGCGATCCTGACCGGATCCGACGACACGCGGAACGGCCTGCCCGACGTGGGCGTCGGCGCCTCCCGGTATGCCGACCTCGCCGCGCTGAGCGCGGCCTTGGACACCGGCGCCGAGGTGCCCGACACCGTACTGCTCCCGCTTCACCCCACCGCCGTCGGCACCGAGGCGAGCACGGACGCCAGGGTGACCGCGACCGTCACCGAGGTGCTCGGCATTGTGCGGGACTGGCTGGCGGAGGACCGGCTGGCCGGGTCCCGGCTGGCGGTGCTGACCGAGGACGCCGTCGAGGTCTCCGCCGAAGACGGTGAGGAGCCCGCCAGGACCTCACTCGCGGGCAATGGCGTGGTCGATGTGGCCGGGGCCGGAGTGTGGGGCCTCGTCCGTACGGCGATCAGCGAGAACCCCGACCGGTTCCTCCTCGCCGACACCGATGGCCGCCAGGAGTCCTACCAGGCGCTGGCCGCGCAGCTGCCCGGCCTCGCCGAGGCGGGTGATGCGCAACTGGCCGTACGCCGCGGCCAGGTGTGGCTGCCGAGGGCCGTCCGGATGGCCTCGGGCGGAGTGCTCGTGCCCCCCACGACCCCAGACTCCGGACTGGGCGCCGGACTCGGGTGGCGACTGGACATCGTCGCCCAGGGGCGCCTGGACGGTGTCGCGCTGGTGCGCGAGGACATGCGGCCCCTGCTGCCCGGTCAGGTGCGGGTGGGCGTACGCGCCGCGGGCATCAACTTCCGCGACGTGCTCAACGTGCTGGGCATGTACCCGGGCGACGCGGGCCGCATGGGCCTCGAAGGCGCCGGAGTCATCCTGGAGGTCGGACCCGGCGTGACGAACTGGGCCGTCGGCGACCGCGTCATGGGCATGCTCGACGGCGCCTTCGGCCCCGCCGCGGTCGCCGACGCGCGCATGCTGGCGCGGATTCCGCGCGGCTGGTCCTACGCGCAGGCGGCGTCGGTGCCGATCGTGTACCTCACCGCGTACTACGCCCTGATGGACCTCGCCGGGCTGCGGGCGGGCGAGTCGATCCTCATCCACGCCGCCGCCGGTGGCGTGGGCATGGCCGCCGTGCAGCTCGCACACCACCTGAAGGCCGAGGTCTTCGCGACCGCCAGCCAGGGCAAGTGGCCCACGGTCCGTGAACTCGGTGTCACCGCCGACCACATCGCCTCGTCCCGCACCACCGAGTTCGAGCAGACCTTCTCCCGGGCCACCAACGGTGCCGGCGTGAACGTCGTGCTGGACTGCCTGGCCGGGGAGTTCGTCGACGCGTCCCTGCGCCTGACGCGTCCCGGCGGACGATTCGTGGAGATGGGCAAGACGGACATCCGCGACGCGGACGAGGTCAAGGCCGGCTACCCGGGCGTGTCGTACCAGGCGTTCGACATGATCGAAGCGGGCCCCGACCGGATCGGCGAAATGCTGACCGCGCTGCTCGAGCTGTTCGAACAGGGTGCGCTGCGCCCGATCCCGGTCACCACCTGGGACATCTCACGGGCCCCGGAGGCCCTGCGGTTCCTCGGCCAGGCGAAGCACGTCGGCAAGGTCGTGCTGACCATCCCGGCGCCGTGGCACGAGAGCGGCACCGTCCTGGTGACCGGCGGCACCGGCGGCCTCGGCGCGGTGCTGGCACGCCACCTCGTCACCCGGCACGGGGTCCGGGACCTGCTGCTGCTCTCGCGCCGTGGCGCCGACGCCCCCGGCGCGCGGGAACTCGAAGGGGAACTGACCGCTCTCGGTGCGCGAGTCACCATCACCGCCTGCGACGTCGGCGACCGGGAGGCATTGGCCCGGGCGATCGAGACCATCCCGGAGCAGGCGCCACTCACCGGAGTGATCCACACGGCCGGAGTGCTCGACGATGGGGTGATCACCGGCCTGACCCCGGAGCGGCTGGCCCGGGTCCTGGCCGCCAAGGCCGACTCCGCGCTGCACCTGCACGAACTGACCGCCAAGTCCGACCTGAGCGCCTTCGTGCTGTACTCCTCGATCTCCGGGGTGATCGGCTCCGCGGGACAGGCGGCCTACGCGGCGGGCAACGCGGTTCTGGACGCGCTGGCGGCATCCCGCCGCGCCCAGGGCCTGCCGGGCGTGTCCCTGGCCTGGGGCATGTGGGAGAACACCGACGGCATGGGCGGCCGGCTGGCCGAGGCGGACCTGGACCGCATGCGCCGTCAGGGATTCCCGCCGCTGTCCACCGACGACGCGCTGGCGCTGCTGGACACCGCCCTGCTGGTCAACGAGCCGGTGGCCCTGCCCGTCACCCTGCGGACCACGGCACTGGCCGCGCGACGGGACAGTCTGCCCAGCGTGCTGCACGGCCTGGTGCCGGCCGCACGGCAGCGCCGCACCGCCGGACAGGCGGCCGCGGGCGGAGGCGGGGGCGGGGGTCTGATCCGGCGGCTGCGGGGGCTGCCCCCGCCCGAGCAGGACCGGCTGCTGCTGGAGGTCGTACAGGCCCAGGTGGCCTCGGTGCTGGGACACTCCTCGGCGGCCGCGGTCGACCCCGCCCGGGCGTTCCGGGACCTCGGCTTCGACTCGCTGACGGCGGTTGATCTGCGGAACCGGCTCAACTCGGCCACCGGGCTGCAACTGCCCGCGACGCTGATCTTCGACCACCCGACGCCCGAAGCGCTCGTCCTGGCGTTGCGGGAGAAACTGCTCGCCGACGCCGCTCCGGCTCAACGCACAGCGCACGGTGCCGAGCCGGGCGACGACGGGGTGGACCCGCAGGTGAAGGAGCTCCTGGCGGCGATCCCGATCACCCGGCTGCGGGAGTCCGGCGTGCTGGACATGCTGCGCCGGCTCGCCGAAACCGCCGGAACTGCCGAATCCGCCGACGCCAACGGGGCAGGCGGGAGCGCGGCGGAACCGGCCGCCGAGCGGAGCGAAGCCGAATCCCTCGACTCGATGGGCGCCGACAGCCTCGTACAGCTGGCCCTGAAGCGTGTGAGGCCGATGTAGCCCGGGCGCCAGTGGCGGACAGGTCCGCCACGTCGGCGCGCTCAGGCATCAGTCCATTGGCTTCAGTCCCAGGCTTCAGTTCGCCGTGACCGTGGAGAACGACATGACAACATCCTCCGAAGAACTCGTCCAAGCCCTGCGGGAGTCCCTCAAGGAGAACGACCGGCTCTGGCAGCGCTACCAGGACCTGGTCACCGCGTCACGCGAGCCGATCGCGATCGTGGGCATGGGCTGCCGCTTTCCCGGCGGCGTAGCTTCACCGGAGGCGCTGTGGGAGCTGGTGGCCTCGGCCGGGGACGGCATGTCACCGTTCCCCGCCGACCGTGGCTGGGACCTCCAGGCGCTCGGCGACATCGCCGAGGTGGGCGGGTTCGTGCACGAGGCCCCGCGGTTCGACGCCGAGCTGTTCGGGATCTCCCCGCGCGAGGCCCTCGCCATGGACCCGCAGCAGCGGCTGCTCATGGAGACGTCGTGGGAAGCGCTGGAGCGCGCCGGGATCAACCCCCTGTCGCTGCGCGGCTCGCGGACCGGCGTGTTCTCCGGCGTGTCCGGCAACGGCTACGGCGGGCAGTTGCACGAGGCCGCCACCGAGACCGAGGGCTATCTGCTGACCGGCAGCATCCCGAGCGTCGCCTCGGGCCGGGTCGCCTACTCGCTCGGCTTCGAGGGCCCCGCCGTCACCGTCGACACCGCCTGCTCGTCGGCGCTGGTGGCGCTGCACTTGGCGTGCCAGGCACTACGGGCCGGGGAGTGCACGATGGCGCTCGCGGGCGGCGCCACGGTCATGTCCAACCCCGGCATGTTCCTGGAGTTCGCCCGTCAGGGCGGGCTGGCCGGGGACGGCCGGTGCAAGTCCTTCGCCGAGGCGGCGGACGGCACGGGATGGTCCGAGGGCGCCGGCGTGCTGGTGCTGGAACGGCTGACCGACGCGCGGCGCCTCGGACACGACGTGCTGGCGGTCGTCCGCGGTAGCGCGGTCAACCAGGACGGCGCGTCGAACGGGCTGAGCGCGCCGAACGGCCCCTCCCAGCAGCGCGTGATCCGGCAGGCACTGGAGGCCGCGAACATCTCGGCGGCCGAGGTGGACGCCGTCGAGGCGCACGGCACCGGAACCCGGCTCGGCGACCCCATCGAGGCACAGGCCCTCATGGCCACCTACGGGCAGCAGCGTGACGGCGATCCGCTGTGGCTCGGCTCGGTGAAGTCCAACATCGGTCACACGCAGTGCGCGGCGGGTGTGGCCGGCATCATCAAGATGGTGCTGGCGCTGCGTGAACAGCGACTGCCGCGGACGCTGCACGCCGACGAGCCGTCGTCCCACGTGGACTGGACCGCCGGTGCGGTCCGGCTGCTGGCCGAGGATCGTGGCTGGCCGCAGGGGGAGCGTTCGCGCCGGGCGGGTGTGTCGTCGTTCGGCATCAGCGGGACGAACGCGCACGTCATCGTCGAAGAAGCCCCGGCCGCCGAACCGGCCGTGGTGAAGGAGCAGCCGTCGGCCGACCTGCCGGTGGTGCCGTGGGTGCTGTCGGGCCGGAGCGCGCGGGCGGTGGAGGCACAGGCCGGGCGTCTGGCGGAGTTCCTCGAGGAGCGGGACTCCTCCGCTGTCGACGTGGGCCTTTCGCTGGTGACGACGCGCGCCGCCCTGGAGCACCGCGCGGTGGTGCTGGGCGCCGACGATGCCCTTCGCGCGGGTCTGGCGGACCTGGACGGCCCTTCGGTGGTGTCCGGTGTGGTGTCGGAGGGGCGTACGGGCTGGATGTTCACGGGGCAGGGGAGTCAGCGGCTGGGTATGGGCCGTGAGCTGTATGCCGCCTTCCCGGTGTTCGCGCGGGTCCTGGATGAGGTCTGCGGCCANGGGGCAGGGGAGTCAGCGGCTGGGTATGGGCCGTGAGCTGTATGCCGCCTTCCCGGTGTTCGCGCGGGTCCTGGATGAGGTCTGCGGCCATCTGGACGCGGAGCTTGCGGGCAGGCCGGGGTTTGAGCACTCGTTGCGGGAGGTGTTGTTCGCGGCGGAGGGTTCTGCGGAGGCTGCTCTGCTGGATCGGACCGGGTATGCGCAGTCGGCGTTGTTCGCGGTGCAGGTGGCGTTGGTGGAGTTGCTGCGGTCGTGGGGCATGGGTCCGGAT
>NZ_RIBZ01000294.1:0-21064 GCF_003721215.1 Streptomyces botrytidirepellens | reverse complement strand
GGCCGGGCCCACCGCGGGTCCCACCGCGGGTCCCACCGCGGGACCCGTGACCGGGCCCGCCGCCTGGCCGGGCAGCCCGCAGCCGCTCGGCGCGCGCGTGTGCCAGGGCCCCGACGGGGTGCCCGGCACCAACTTCGCGCTGTGGGCGGGCGGTGCGGAGGCCGTCGAGCTGTGCCTGTTCGACGACGACGGCACCGAGGTCCGCCACGCCCTGGCCGAGCAGACCGAGGAGGTCTGGCACGGCTTCGTCCCCGGGGTGCTGCCCGGGCGGCGGTACGGCTACCGCGTACACGGCCGCTGGGACCCGTGGACCGGCGCCCGGTGGAACCCGGCCAAGCTGCTGCTGGATCCGTACGCGCGCGCCGTGGACGGCGACTTCGCGCCGGACGGCGGCCCGCTGCCCGCCGAGGTCTACGGCCATGTGCGGGACTGGCCGCAGCAGCACGTCGCCGACACCGTGCGGGACGAGCGCGACTCGGCCCCGTACGTCCCCAAGGGCGTCGTCGTGGGCGACGACGCCCCGGGCGGGCCGACGGACGGGCGGGCCGGCGACCGCCGTCCCGGGACCCCCTGGGCCGAGTCGGTGATCTACGAACTCCACGTGCGCGGCTTCACCATGCGCCACCCCGGCGTCCCGCCCGAGCTGCGCGGCACGTACGCCGGCCTCGCGCACCCCGCCGCGGTCGAGCACCTCACCCGGCTCGGGGTGACGGCGGTGGAGCTGCTGCCGGTGCACCAGTTCGCGCACGAGGACCATCTGCTGCGGCGGGGCCTGCGCAACTACTGGGGCTACAACTCCATCGGCTACTTCGCGCCGCACGCCGGGTACGCGGCCACCGGCACCCGGGGCCAGCAGGTGGGCGAGTTCCGGCAGATGGTGCGCGCCCTGCACACCGCCGGGATCGAGGTGATCCTCGACGTCGTCTACAACCACACCGCCGAGGCGGGCGAGCTGGGGCCGACCCTCTCGCTGCGCGGCATCGACAACCGCGGCTACTACCGGCTCCAGCAGGACCCGCGCCGCTACGCCGACTTCACCGGCTGCGGCAACACCCTCCAGACCGTCCGGCCGCACGTGCTCCGGCTGATCACCGACTCGCTGCGCTACTGGGTCACCGAGATGGGCGTGGACGGCTTCCGCTTCGACCTGGCCAGCGCGCTGGCCCGCACCGCGACGCACGGCGTCGACATGCTCTCCCCGTTCCTCGCCGCGATCGCCCAGGACCCCGTGCTGCGCCGCGTCAAGCTGATCGCCGAGCCCTGGGACGTGGGCTCGGGCGGCTACCAGGTGGGCGCGTTCCCGCCGCCGTGGGCCGAGTGGAACGACCGCTACCGGGATGCCGTACGGGACTTCTGGCGCGGCGCCCTGCCCGATGTGCGCGACCTCGGCTACCGGCTCTCCGGCTCCAGCGACCTGTACGGACACGGCAGCCGCGGCCCGTGCGCCTCGGTCAACTTCATCACGGCGCACGACGGGTTCACCCTGCGCGACCTGGTGAGTTACGACCGCAAGCACAACGAGGACAACGGCGAGGGCAACCGCGACGGCACCCACGACAACCGCTCCTGGAACTCCGGCGCCGAGGGCGAGACCGACGACCCGGACATCCGCGCCCTGCGCCGCCGCAGGCTGCGCGGCCTGCTCGCCACCCTGCTGCTGTCCACCGGCGTCCCGATGCTCGTCGCGGGCGACGAGATGGGCCGCACCCAGGGCGGCAACAACAACGCGTACTGCCAGGACAACGCCACCGGCTGGGTTGACTGGTCGCTGCTGGACGACCCCGGCTGGCAGGCGCTCACCGACCTCACCGCCCGGCTGATCCGGCTGCGCCGCGCCCACCCGGTACTGCGCCGGCCCGCCTTCTTCTCCGGCAGCGCCCGGCCCCCGGACGGCGTGCGCGACCTCGCCTGGTTCACGCCGCGCGGCGAGGAGATGACCGAATCCGACTGGTACGCGCCGACGACCGCGCTCGGCGTCCACCTCTCCGGCCGGGACCTGCCGCAGCGGGATCCGCGCGGCGCGCCGGTCACCGACGACACCTTCCTGGCGCTGCTCCACGCGGGCCCCGCGCCGCTGTCCTTCACGCTGCCCGGGCCGCCGTGGGCCGCGGGCTACGAACTCCTCCTGGACACCGCGCGGGAGGACCAGGACGCGCCACCGGGCGTGCGGTACGCGGCCGGTGCGTCGATCGAGCTGCCGGAACGCTCGGTTCTGCTGCTGCGCGCCCTTACCCCCGCGGACCTACGCCAAAAAACCGAGTGAGCACTGTCGGTGGCGGACCGTAGTCTCGCCACTGATGGCTGTGACGACGACACCACCCCGCGCCCAGGAGGGCGGCGCCGCCCCGCGGCACCGCTCCACCACGCGCTCCCTGCTGCGGCTGTGGCCCTATGTGCGCCCGGTGCGGGTCCGGCTGTTCTCGGCGGCGGGGGTGGCGGTCGTGGCCTCCTGCCTGGGCCTGGTCATCCCGCTCGTCCTCAAGTGGATGGTGGACGGGCCGGTCGCCGACCGCGACCCTGGCGGGGTGTGGCTGGGCGGTGCGCTGCTGTTCGCCCTCGGGCTGGCCGAGGCCGGGCTGTTCGGGCTGCGGCGCTGGCTGGTGGCGCGGCCGCTGGCGTCCGTCGAGGCCTCGATGCGGGCCTCCCTCTACCGCCATCTCCAGCGGCTGCCGGTCTCCTTCCACGACCGCTGGGCCTCCGGCCAGCTGCTGTCGCGCGCCACGACCGATCTGATGCTGCTGCGCCTGTTCCTGGCCTTCCCGCTGACCTTCCTGGTGGTCAATGGGGTCACCATCCTGGTCGGCTTCGCGATCCTGCTGGCGCAGCAGTGGACGCTGGGGCTGGTGCTCCTGGTCCCGGCCGTGCCGCTGATGATCTTCTGCTCGCTGTTCGAGACGCGCTATGCGGCCGTGGCCCGCACCGTCCAGGACCAGACCGGGGATCTGACGACGGTCGTCGAGGAGGGCGTGCTCGGCATCCGTATCGTCAAGGGCTTCGGCCGCCACCGCAGCCAGGCCCGCGCCTTCCGGGCCCTGTCGGAGCGGGTGCGGGCCACCGAGCTGCGCAAGGCGCGGCTGCTGGCCACCATCTGGGCGCTGATCATGACCCTGCCGGAGCTGGCGATCGGCGCGGCCCTGATCCTCGGCACCATCCAGGTCGCCGACGGCGGCCTCTCGGCGGGCACGCTCGTGGCCTTCCTGTCCACGGCCCTGGCGCTGCGCTGGCCGGTGGAGTCGCTGGGCTTCCTGCTGGCGCTGAGCCAGGACGCGGCGACGGCCACCGACCGCTTCTTCGAGGTCATGGACGCCACCCCGGCGGACGCGGCGGACCAGCCCGCGTCCGTGCTGCCCCGGCAGCGGGGCGAGGGCGGGATGCGGTTCGAGGGCGTGGAGTTCCGGTACGACGACGCTCCCGCGGACGCCCCGCCCGTGCTGGACGGGGTGGACCTGCACATACGGCCCGGCGAGACCATGGCGCTCGTCGGCGCGACCGGCTCCGGGAAGACCACGCTGACCGCCCTCGTACCGCGGCTGCTGGAGGTGACGCGCGGGCGGATCACCCTCGACGGGCGGGACATCACCGCGCTCCCCCGCGACGAGTTGCGCGCCCTGGTCGCCGTCGCCTTCGAGGAACCCACGCTGTTCTCGGCGACGGCCGGTGAGAACGTGCTGATGGGCGCGGACGGCGCCGACCGGGCCGCGCTGGCGCGCGCCCTGAAGGTGGCCCAGGCCGAGTTCGTGCATGCCCTGCCGCAGGGCACCGACACCGAGGTGGGCGAGCAGGGACTGAGCCTGTCCGGCGGGCAGCGGCAGCGGCTCGCGCTGGCCCGCGCCGTCGTCGGCGCCCCGCGCTTCCTGGTGCTGGACGATCCACTGTCCGCGCTGGACGTGCACACCGAGGCGCGCGTGGAGGCCGCGCTGCGGCAGGTCCTCGCGACCACGACCGCGCTGGTCGTCGCGCACCGGCCGTCGACCGTGCTGCTCGCCGACCGGGTGGCGCTGCTGGAGGACGGCCGTATCGCCGCCGTCGGCACCCACCACCAACTGCTGCGGGACAGCGCCGCGTACCGGTCGCTGATGTCGGGACACGACGGGGAGAACGACGGGGAGGAGGGCCCATGACGACGGCCGAGGAGGAACGCCCGGCCGAAAAGGCGCGCACGGCCGAGGAGGAGCGCCCCGCCGAGGGCGACCCCTTCGACCACGACGTCCTGCCCGCGCCCAAGGGCGCCTCCCTCTCCCTGCTGCGCTCGCTGCTCGCCCCGCGCCGCGCCCGCGTCTGCGTCGCGGCCGTCCTCCTGCTGCTGCAACAGGCCGCGGTGCAGGCGGGCCCGCTGCTCGTCGCGTTCGCCATCGACCGCGCCGTGCCCGCCTTCCGGGACGGCGACCACGGCCCGCTCATCGCCGTCGGCGCCGGCTACCTGGGCTGCGCGCTCGCCTCCGGCGCCCTCCAGTTCGCGTTCATCCGCGCCTCCGCCCGCATCAACCAGGACGTGCTGCTGGACCTGCGGGGCCGCATCTACCGCCACGCCCAGGCCCTCAGCGTGGACTTCCACGAGCGGTACACCTCGGGGCGGCTCATCTCCCGCGCCACGACCGACGTCGAATCGCTGCGGGAGCTGCTGAACGAGGGCCTGGACGAGCTGCTGGGCATCGCCCTGTCCGTCGTCTACATCGCCCTCACCCTGCTGTACCTGGACTGGGGGCTCGGCGCCGCGGCCGTGCTCTCCTTCTGGCCGCTGTATCTGCTCATCCGCTCCTTCCAGCGCCGGTCGATGCGGGTCTACCGCAAGCGGTCGACGGCCACCGCCGCGGTCATCGTCGCCTTCACCGAGACCATGAACGGCATCCGCCCGGTGCAGGCCTTCCGCCGCGAGCGCGCCAACAACACCCGCTTCGACGAGCTGAACGGCTACCACCAGCAGGTCAACGGGACCGCGATCCTGGAGATGGCCCGCTATGTCGTCGGCTCCCGGCTGACCGCCAACACGGCGGTCGCCGCCATCGTTCTGTGGGGCGCCTACCGGGTCGCCGCGGGCGATCTGGCGCTCGGGGTGCTGGCCGCGGCGGCGCTGTATCTGCGCAGGCTGTACGACCCGATCGACCGCCTGGGCATGTTCCTCAACTCCTACCAGTCCGCCGCCGCCTCCCTGGAGAAGATCGCGGGCCTGCTGGCCCAGCGCCCCTCCGTCCCCGAACCGTCCGACCCGCGCCCACTGCCGCCGCGCCCCTCCCGGTCGTCCGGCCGCGAGGTCGTCTTCGACGGGGTGCGCTTCGCGTACCGCACCGGCGGCGAGGTGCTGCCCCGCTTCGACCTCACCCTGCCCGCCGGGCAGACGGTCGCCGTGGTCGGCGCGACCGGCGCGGGCAAGTCCACCCTCGCCAAGCTGCTCGCCCGCTTCTACGACCCCACCGACGGCCGGGTCCTGCTCGACGGCGTCGACCTGCGCGACCTGGCCACCCCCGACCTGCGCCGCGGCGTGGTCATGGTGACCCAGGAGGCGTTCCTGTTCTCCGGCACCGTCGCCGACAACATCGCCATCGGCCGCCCCGACGCCACCCGCGCCGACGTCGAGCGGGCCGCCAAGGCGATCGGCGCCCACGACTTCATCGACGCCCTGCCCGACGGCTACGACACCGACGTCCGCAAGCGCGGCGGCCGCATCTCCGCTGGCCAGCGCCAACTGGTCGCCTTCGCCCGCGCCCTCCTCGCCGACCCCGCCGTCCTCATCCTCGACGAGGCCACGTCCTCCCTCGACATCCCGGGCGAGCGCGCCGTCCAGCGCGCCATGGACACGGTCCTCCGCGACCGCACCGCCGTCGTCATCGCCCACCGCCTCTCCACGGTGGAGATCGCCGACCGCGTCCTGGTCATGGCCGACGGCCACATCGTCGAGGACGGCACCCCGGCCGAACTCATCGCGGGCAAGGGCCGCTTCGCGGCGCTGCACCAGGCATGGCGGGAGAGTCTCGTGTGACGTGCTCGCCGCACGTCCGCGGTCACTCCCCGACCGCGCCGTCCGCCAACTCCCGAACGACGTCGAGCTGTCCGGCGTGGCGGGCGTACTCCTGGAGCAGGTGGAAGAGGATCCAGCCCAGGGCGGGCGCGTCGGCCTCGGTGGCGAAGCGGCCGCCGGTGCGTGCCCGCCGCTCCAGGGGCACGCCCGCGATGGCCGCCCGTGACCAGGCGCACTGTTCCTCGAACCGTGCCCGGACCTCGGTGGCCGGGAGGTCGTCGGGGACCTGCCAGCGGTCGTCGGGGCCGCGGTCGCCCCAGGGGGCGTCCACCGGCTCTCCGAGGAACCCCCAGCGCAGCCAGCGCCGTTCGACGAAGGTCAGGTGGCGGAGCAGCTCCAGCGGGGTCCAGCCGGAGGGCAGTCGGCTGGTGCGCAGCTCGGCCTCGGAGAGCCCGTCGAGCTTCCGCAGCACCACGGCCCGGTAGTAGTCGAGGTACGCGTCGAACATCTCGCGGGTGTCGGTGAGGGAATGGGGCGGCTCGTCGGCAGGGTGCGCGGCTCGGGTCATGCGGTGAGGGTACGAGTCGGCGCCGACATCGGGCATGGCTCGGACTGAACTTTCCTATCCGGTATGCGGATAGAGCACATCTGTCAACGGACGCTTTCCGGTCAACTTGTTGTCGCGCTCCTGACAGGTCGAGTCCAATGNCATCTGTCAACGGACGCTTTCCGGTCAACTTGTTGTCGCGCTCCTGACAGGTCGAGTCCAATGATGGCACTCTTCCCTCGACCGAGGTGCAGCAACTCCACAGCTCATCACCTCGGGCCACCCCCCAACCCCCCCCCACGCCCCCCGGTCGCACCGCGGCCTCGCCTCGTCGTGCGTCTGCGGCGCGGGCGAACCCGGTAACGCCGGACGCACGCAGCACCACGTGCTCCGCCATGCCCTGCCCGGGCGGCGAACCAGCCGTCCGGTCGTCCCGGCCGCGCCACCGCGCGGCCAGCGCAGAAGGAGTCAGCGTGAGACCCTTCCCCCAACGGCATCTCAGACCCCACGGACCCCACCGGCGTGCCGCCGCGACCGGTGCCCTGGTGGCCGCCGCCGCGATGATCGTCGTCGGTGTGCAGACCGGTCCCGCCACCGCACGCGCGGGTGATGCGGCCGCGGGCGGCACGATGGCCGCCAAGGCCCGGCCCGGGGCGTTGCCCGCGCAGTTGTCGCCCGCGGCCCGTACCGCGCTGATCCGCGCCGCCGACACCGCCTCCGCGAAGGCCGCCACCGCGAAGACGCTGGGCCTCGGCGCGAAGGAAAAGCTGGTCGTCAGGGACGTCGTCAAGGACGCCGACGGCACCACCCACACCCGCTACGAGCGCACCTACGCCGGGCTTCCCGTCCTCGGCGGCGATCTGGTCGTGGAGCGCGCCAAGGGCGGCGCGGTGGAGACGGTCGCGAAGTCGACCAAGGCGCGGCTGACGGTCGCGACGACCGACGCCGCCGTGAAGCCCGCCACCGCCGAGAAGGCCGCCGTGAAGGCGGCGAACGCGCAAGGGTCGCGGAAGACGGAGGCGGAGCGGGCGCCGCGCAAGGTGGTCTGGGCGGCGGCCGGTACGCCGACGCTGGCGTACGAGACCGTGGTCGGCGGCCTCCAGGAGGACGGCACGCCCAACGAGCTGCACGTCATCAGCGACGCGGCCACCGGCAAGAAGCTGTTCCAGTACCAGGGCGTCAAGAACGGCACCGGCAACAGCCAGTACAGCGGGCAGGTCACCCTCGGCACCTCGGGCAGCGCGGGCTCGTACAGCCTGACCGACACCGACCGCGGCAGCCACAAGACGTACAACCTGAACCGCGGCACCTCGGGCACCGGCACCCTGTTCACCGACGCCGACGACGTCTGGGGCAGCGGCACCACGTCCGATGCCGCCACCGCCGGGGTCGACGCGCACTACGGCGCCGCCGAGACGTGGGACTACTACAAGAACGTGCACGGCCGCAGCGGCATCCGGGGCGACGGCGTGGGCGCGTACTCCCGGGTCCACTACAGCAGCGGTTACGTCAACGCCTTCTGGCAGGACTCCTGCTTCTGCATGACCTACGGCGACGGCTCGGGCAACGCCAAGCCGCTGACCTCGATCGACGTGGCGGCGCACGAGATGAGCCACGGCGTCACCGCGGCCACCGCCAAACTGGTCTACAGCGGCGAGTCCGGCGGTCTCAACGAGGCCACCTCCGACATCTTCGCCGCGGCGGTCGAGTTCTACGCGGACAACGCGTCCGACGTCGGTGACTACCTCGTCGGCGAGAAGATCGACATCAACGGCAACGGCACCCCGCTGCGCTACATGGACAAGCCCAGCAAGGACGGCGCGTCCAAGGACAGCTGGTACTCCGGCGTCGGCAACGTGGACGTGCACTACTCGTCCGGTGTCGCCAACCACTTCTTCTACCTGCTCTCCGAGGGCAGCGGCGCCAAGGTCATCAACGGCGTGAGCTACAACAGCCCCACCTCCGACGGCCTGCCGGTCACCGGCATCGGCCGGGACGCCGCCGAGAAGGTGTGGTTCAAGGCGCTCAGCCAGCGCATGACGTCCAACACCAACTACGCCGCCGCGCGCGAGGCGACGCTGTGGGCGGCGGGCGAGCTGTACGGCCAGGGCAGCGCCCAGTACAACGCGGTGGCGAACGCCTGGGCCGGGGTCAACGTCGGCGCACGGATCGTCGACGGCGTCAGCGTCACCCCGCCCGGCGACCAGGCCAGCATCGTCGGCCAGGCCACCAGCGTGCAGATCAAGGCCACCAGCTCAAACGCGGGCGCGCTGAGCTACACGGCCACCGGGCTGCCGGCGGGCCTGTCGATCGACTCCGCCACCGGCGTGATCTCCGGTACCCCGACCACCGAGGGCTCCAGCGCGGTGACCGTGACGGTGACCGACTCGGCGGGCAGGACCGGCACCGTGTCGTTCACCTGGACCGTCAACACCACCGGCGGCAACGTCTTCGAGAACACCACGGACGTCGACATTCCGGACGGGGGGAACGCCGTCACCTCACCTATCACCGTGAGCCGGGCCGGGAACGCCCCGTCCGCCCTCCAGGTGACCGTGGACATCACCCACAGCTACCGCGGTGACCTGGTGATCGACCTGGTCGCCCCGGACGGTACGGCCTACCGGCTCAAGAGCTCCAGCATCTTCGACTCGGCGGACGACGTGAAGGCCACGTTCACCGTGGACGCCTCGTCCGAGACGGCCGTCGGCACCTGGAACCTGAAGGTCCAGGACATCTACTCGCAGGACTCCGGCACCCTCAACGGCTGGAAGCTGACCTTCTGATGTAACGCCGGACCCACCAACACACCGAGAACCAGGCGCCGCCAGGAGTGACCCGACTCCTCCTGGCGGCGTCTCCATGCCTCCGTGCCTCCATGAACATTTTCCGCCAGACCCGCCTGGAAACCCGTGACATGTCCGCGGCTTGTATGACAGTCTGCCCACGCATTACGCACCAGTACCTCTTGTTCAGTGCCGCGCCGCGCTTCCCGCTGCCCGGCACTGACCCCCCACAGCAACGAGGGAGTAAGCGTGAGCAAGACCTTCAGCATGCCCATATCCGGGGGCGGCAGGCGCCGTTCGGCGATCGCCGCCGGTGCCGCGGTCGCCACCGCGGCGCTGCTGGCCACCGGACTCACCACCGGATCGGCCGGCGCCGCACCGGCCGACGCGGACGCCAGGGCGGGCGCCCAGCCCGCCAAGCTCACCGCGTCCGCCCGCGCCGAACTGCTGCGCGACGCGAACGCCACCAAGGCCGAGACGGCGAAGACCCTCGGCCTCGGCGCGAAGGAAAAGCTGGTCGTCAAGGACGTCATCAAGGACGCCGACGGCACCACCCACACCCGCTACGACCGCACCTACGACGGACTCCCCGTCCTCGGCGGCGACCTGGTGGTCCACCAGGCCGCGGGCGGCACGGTGCAGGGCGTCAGCAAGGCCACGAAGGCCACCGTCAAGGTCGCCACCACCAAGGCCGAGGCCGCCCCCAGCAGCGCCGCACAGACCGCGGTGAAGGCCGCCCGGGCGGACGACAGCAAGGGCGCCAAGGCGCAGACCCCGCACAAGGTGATCTGGGCCGCCACGGGCAAGCCGGTCCTGGCGTACGAAACCGTCGTCGGCGGCGTCCAGAAGGACGGCACCCCGAACGAGCTGCACGTCATCACCGACGCGGCCACCGGCAAGAAGCTCTACGAGCGCCAGGGCGTCGAAACCGGCAGCGGCCAGAGCCAGTACAGCGGCAAGGTGGAGCTGGGCACCGCCAAGGAAGGCAGCGGCTTCACCCTGACCGACGCCGACCGCGGCGGCCACAAGACCGTCAACCTGGAGAACAAGGAGGACGGCGAGGGCAAGGCGTTCACCGACGAGGACGACGCCTGGGGCAACGGCAAGGGCGACGACCCGCAGACCGCCGCCGTGGACGCCCACTACGGCGCCGCCACGACCTGGGACTACTACAAGAAGGTCCACGGCCGCGACGGCATCGGCGGCGACGGCAAGGCCGCCACGTCCCGCGTCCACTACGGCGACAGCTACGTCAACGCCTTCTGGGAAGACTCCTGCTTCTGCATGACGTACGGCGACGGCGAGGGCAACAAGGCCCCGCTGACCGCCCTCGACGTCGCGGCGCACGAGATGACCCACGGCGTCACCTCCAAGACCGCGGGCCTGGAGTACAGCGGCGAGTCCGGCGGCCTCAACGAGGCCACCTCCGACATCTTCGGCACCTCCGTCGAGTTCAACGCCAAGAACTCCACCGACGCCGGTGACTACCTCATCGGCGAGAAGATCGACATCAACGGCGACGGCACCCCGCTGCGCTACATGGACAAGCCCAGCAAGGACGGCCAGTCCGCGGACGAGTGGTCCGACAAGGTCGGCGACCTCGACGTCCACTACTCCTCCGGTGTCGCCAACCACTTCTTCTACCTGCTGTCCGAGGGCAGCGGCGCGAAGGAGATCGGCGGGGTCAAGTACGACAGCCCGACCTCGGACGGCAAGAAGGTCGAGGGCATCGGGCGGGACAAGGCCGAGAAGATCTGGTTCAAGGCCCTGACCACGTACATGACGTCCACCACGGATTACCACGCGGCGCGTGAGGCAACCCTGAAGGCCGCGAACGACATCTATGGGAAGGACAGCGCCGAGTCCAAGGGCGTGGAAGCCGCCTGGGCCGGGGTCAACGTGAAGTAACGCCAACGGCGTTACCGATGCGTAACGCACAACATGCGGCCGGTGCCCGGGGTTTGTCCCCGGGCGCCGGTATGTTTTCTTCACAGCAAAGACACATCTTTGCCGGGTTGACCGATACGTCGGCCAACTTCCCATGACAACAGGAGATACGCGTGGATTCACGCTCGACGTCTGCCATATCTGGCATATCCCGTCACAGACGCTCGCGTACCGCCCTCGCCGCCGGAGCGGCCACCCTGGCCGCCTCCCTGCTCGCCGCCGGTGCCACCGCCGGCCCCGCGGGCGCGGCGACTCCGACGTCCGGCTCCGCCGGCGCCCAGACCGTCAGCCTCTCCCCCTCGGCCCGTGCCGAGCTGCTGCGCGAGGCCGGGACGACCACCGTCTCCGCCGCCAAGTCCCTCGGGCTCGGCGGCAAGGAGAAGCTGATCGTCCGTGATGTCGTCAAGGACGCCGACGGCTCCACCCACATCCGCTACGAGCGCACCTACGACGGACTGCCGGTCCTCGGCGGCGACCTGGTCGTCCACGAGACGCCGAGCGGCGCCAAGGAGGGCGTCACCAAGGCGACCGACGCGGACATCAAGGTCGCCGACACCCGCGCCGCCCTCGCCGCCACCGGCGCCCAGCGGACCGCCCTGGCCGCCGCGAAGGCCGCCGACGTCTCCGGCGCCGCCACCGAGCGCGCCCCGCGCAAGGTGATCTGGGCCGCCACCGGCAAGCCCGTCCTCGCGTACGAGACCGTCATCGGCGGCGTCCAGAAGGACGGCACGCCGAACCGGCTGCACGTCATCACGGACGCGGACACCGGCAAGAAGCTGTACGAGTACCAGGCCATCGAGAACGGCACCGGCACCGGCCAGCACAACGGCAAGGTCACCGTCGGGTCGGTCAAGAGCGGCAGCCAGTGGCTGCTGAAGGACACCGCGCGCGGTGGCCACCAGACGTACAACCTCAAGCACAAGGAGAGCGGCAAGGGGTCGGCGTTCTACGACGCCGACAACGTGTGGGGCAACGGCAAGCCCACCATCGCCCAGACCGCCGCCGTCGACGCCCACTACGGCGCCGCCATGACCTGGGACTACTACAAGAAGGTCCTCGGCCGTAACGGCATCAAGAACAACGGCAAGGCGGCCTACTCCCGCGTCCACTACGGCAAGGCGTACGTCAACGCCTTCTGGGACGACGACTGCTTCTGCATGACCTACGGCGACGGCGAGGGCGACAAGAAGCCGCTCACCTCGCTCGACGTCGCGGGCCACGAGATGAGCCACGGCCTCACCTCGGCCACCGCCAACCTCGAGTACAGCGGCGAGTCGGGCGGCCTCAACGAGGCCACCTCCGACATCTTCGGCACCGCCGTCGAGTTCTACGCCAAGAACGCCAAGGACCCGGGCGACTACCTCATCGGCGAGAAGATCGACATCAACGGCGACGGCACCCCGCTGCGCTACATGGACAAGCCCAGCAAGGACGGCCTGTCCTACGACTACTGGAAGAGCGGCGTCGGCGAGGACGACCCGCACTTCACCTCGGGCATCGCCAACCACTTCTTCTACCTGCTGGCCGAGGGCAGTGGCCGCAAGGTGATCGGTGGCGTCACGTACAACAGCCCGACCAAGGACGGCCGGGTCGTCAAGGGCATCGGCCGCGCCAAGGCCGAGAAGATCTGGTACAAGGCCCTGTCCACGTACATGACCTCGACCACCAACTACGCCAAGGCCCGCACCGCGACGCTCAACGCCGCGAAGAAGCTGTACGGCGCGAACAGCACCGAGTACAAGGCGGTCAACAACGCCTGGGGCGGCGTCAACGTGAAGTAACGCCCTGAGATGCCTCCGGCCGGGCGGGCCCCGTGACCCGCCCGGCCGGAACCCGCCCCCCTCAGACGGCAGAGGGGCGGGTGACGTCCAGCAGGTTGGGGCGCTTGGCCCAGAAGCGCTCGAACAGCTCGTCGGCGTCCTCCGCCTCGACCAGGGCGGCCTCGGGCGCCGTCACCGGCATCAGCGTGATGATCTGCACCGCGGGATCCCCCGACGCGTCGAGGAACAGGTCGAAGTCGCTTCCGAAGTACGGACTCGGATGCGCGAGCACGCCGTGCATCTCCGTGCCCTCCAGCACCGGCCGGTCGTTCACGACGACCGCCCCGTATTCCAGTCCGCGCCCCTGCTCCAGGAGCACTCCGGCCATGCTGTCGACGAAGTAGCGGGCGAAGTCCTGCTGCCCCTCCCCCAGACTGCACACCAGTTCCTGCGGGCGCGTCGCGGTGAGGGATTGGAAGCGCAGCCCATTGGTGATCACCGTGCTGATCCCGGGATCCGGCAGGTGGAACTCGACCAGGTCGTAGTGGCCCGATGCGATGTGCCGGATCTCCCCGAGGTGCTGTTCGAGGTGGCCCAGGAACCCGTCGTCCGCTGTCATCCCTCTTCGCTTTCGTCGCACGTGTCGCGTGTCGATGTGCACGACGATACGGCGCGACCGTGCGGTTGCACGACCTTTTGCACGTGCATCCGGCTCAGCCGTCGTCGGTGCCGCCGCGCCAGGCGGCGCGGGCTCGGCGCCAGGCGGTGATGACGGCGGGGATTTTGGACAGGATCTCGGCTGACAGGGTCAGTACCAGTCCGGCGAGGCCGAAGGCCGCGAGTATGAGCAGGGTGATGGCGTCCCAGTCCACCAGTTCTCAACCCCTCGATCCGGGTGGTCGAACTGGAGGCCCGGCAGGCTCAGCCCGACCACCGTATGGGTGGTCAGCTGAGGTCCTGCCGACGTCCAAGATCTCAATACGTGCGAGCGGAGAGCGGGGCTCTCCGGGACCGCGGCAATTCCGTCCACGTGAAGTCGGTCGGCTTTTTTCGTGCGCCGCATGACGTCGGACATGCGGCGCGACATTCCCCCGTGCTCAGCGGTCCGCCGTCAGTCTAGCGGTCAACGGTTCAGCGCATCAGCACTCCCGCCGCCTCCGAGGTGGATTCCGACGGGAGGGCGGTGAGGCCGAGTTCGGCCGGGGAGGCCAGGAGGGGGTGGGTGGGGAGGATGCGGACGGTGTAGCCGAAGGGGCCCGTGCGGTCGAGGGCGAGGGGGCCTTCGTAGAGGTGGCGGCCCTGGTCGTCGGGGCCCGCGGTGGGCTTGAGGGGGATGTGGGCGGTGTCCGTGAGCTGGTCGGACTCGTCCACGCGGCCCGCGACGGCCTGGACCTCGACGTCGGTGGGGTCGAGGCCGCCGAGGCGGACCTCGACGCGGAGGGAGAGGGCGGAGCCGAGTTCGGCGGCGCCGCCGGGGGCCGGCGGGGTGATCCGGGTTTCCACGTGGTCGACGGCCACCTGCGGCCAGGCCGCGCGGACCTGGGCCTTCCAGGCGGACAGGGCACGGGAGGTGGCGGGGTCGAGCGCGCGGTGGGCGCGGGCGGCCGGGGCGTAGAGCCGCTCGACGTACTCCCGCACCATGCGTCCCGCGAGCACCTTGGGGGCGAGGGTGGTGAGGGTCTGGCGCACCATGTCGATCCAGTGGCCGGGGAGCCCGTCGGGGCCGCGGTCGTAGAACTGCGGTGCGACCCGGTTCTCCAGCAGTTCGTAGAGGGCGGCCGCCTCCAGGTCGTCGCGGCGGTCCTCGTCCACGGCGGAGCCGTCGGCGGTGGGGATGGCCCAGCCGAAGTCGGGCTCGTACCACTCGTCCCACCAGCCGTCGAGTACGGAGAGGTTGAGGCAGCCGTTGAGGGCGGCCTTCATGCCGCTGGTGCCGCACGCCTCCAGCGGGCGCAGCGGGTTGTTGAGCCAGACGTCGCAGCCGGGGTAGAGCTTCTGGGCCATGCCCATGCCGTAGTCGGGCAGGAAGACGAGGCGGTGCCGCACCCGGGCGTCGTCGGCGAACCGGACGAGCTCCTGGACGAGGCGCTTGCCGCCGTCGTCGGCCGGGTGCGCCTTGCCCGCGACGACGATCTGGACGGGCCGCTCGGGGTGCAGCAGCAGCTCGGTGAGCCGGTCGCGGTCGCGCAGCATGAGGGTGAGCCGCTTGTACGAGGGGACGCGGCGGGCGAAGCCGATGGTGAGGACGTCGGGGTCGAGGACGGAGTCGATCCAGCCCAGTTCGGCGGTGCCCGCGCCGCGCTGCCGCCAGGACGCGTACAGCCGCCGGCGCACCTCGGCGACGAGCTGCTTGCGCAGGGTGCGGCGCAGTTCCCACAGTTCACCGGCGGGGAGGTGGCCGAACTGGCGGGCGCCGAGCCGGGTGACCTCGGGGGCGCGCCAGGTGGGCGCGTGGACGCCGTTGGTGACGGAGGTGATGGGCACCTCGTCGGCGTCGAAGCCGGGCCAGAGCCCGGCGAACATCTCGCGGCTGACCTGGCCGTGGAGGGTGGAGACCCCGTTGGCGCGCTGGGCCAGCCGCAGCCCCATGACGGCCATGTTGAAGACGCCGGGGTCTCCGCCGGGGGCGGTCTCCCGGCCGAGCGCGAGGATGCGCTCGACGCCGATGCCGGGCAGTTCGCCGTCGTCCCCGAAGTGGCGGGCCACCAGCTCGCGGTCGAACCGGTCGATCCCGGCGGGCACCGGGGTGTGAGTGGTGAACACCGTCCCGGCCCGCACCGTCTCGTGGGCGGCGTCGAAGTCCACGCCCGGACCGGCCTCCGCCATGAGTTCGCGGATCCGCTCCAGGCCGAGGAACCCGGCGTGGCCCTCGTTGGTGTGGAACACCTCGGGCTCGGTGTGCCCGGTGATACGGCAGTACGCCCGCACCGCGCGCACGCCGCCGATGCCGAGCAGCATCTCCTGGAGCAGCCGGTGTTCGCTGCCGCCGCCGTAGAGCCGGTCGGTGACGCCGCGCTCGCCGGGGCCGTTGCCCTCGACGTCCGAGTCGAGGAGCAGCAGCGGCACCCGGCCGACCTGGGCCTGCCAGATCTGGGCGTGCAGCGGACGGCCGCCGGGGAGGGCGAGGGTGATCCTGGCGGGCTTGCCCATGCCCGCGCCGGGCTTGTGCTCGTGCAGCAGGGTGAGCGGCAGCTCGTTGGGGTCGAGGACGGGGTACTGCTCCTGCTGCCAGCCCTCGCGGGAGAGGGACTGCCGGAAGTAGCCGTGGCGGTAGAGCAGCCCGACGCCGATGAGGGGGACGCCGAGGTCGCTGGCGGCCTTGAGGTGGTCACCGGCGAGGATGCCGAGGCCGCCGGAGTACTGGGGCAGGGCGGCGGTGATGCCGAACTCGGGCGAGAAGTAGGCGATGGCGGCGGGGAGGGCTTGGCTCCCTTCGGATCCCGCGCCACCGTCCGTACGGTCCGGGGCCGCCGGGGCCGCCCCCTCCGCCGGGGCCGCGTCGTCCGAACGGGCCGCGTCCTCGGACCGGTCCGTCCGGTCCGGCGCGGCCGCCGTGCGGCCCTGGTACCAGCGGGGGCCGGTCAGATAGTCGTCCAGATCCTCGGCGACCGCCCCGAGCCGCCGCAGGAAGCCGCGGTCCGCGGCGAGTTCCGCCAGCCGGGCGACGGGTACGGCGCTCAGCAGCCGCACCGGGTCGCCGCCGGACTCCCGCCAGCGCTCGGGGTCCACGGCCTCGAACAGCTCGCGGGTCTCGGGATGCCACGACCAGCGCAGATTGCGCGCCAGCCGGTGGAGCGGTCGTAGGGGTTCCGGGAGCACGGGACGCACGCTGAAGCGACGGATGGCCTTCACGCCTTCGACGGTAGCGGCCGACGCGCCCCCGTTTCGGCTGTTTCGCCCGAGCCCCGCGAAGTTCGGTCGGGAGGCGGCAACCTTTCCGGCCAGGGCGACGACTAGGGGGCGTTCACTTCCCCCCATGCCTTGGAGGCCCCGTGCGTATCCGGGACAGATCGCAGCCCGCACCCGGTCACCCGCCCAGACACGCCGCGCGCGAGCGGCTCGGCCGCCCCCGGACGCTGGTCGCGGCGCTCGCGGTGGGCGCGCTGGCCGTCACCGGCCTGGCGAGCATCTCGGGAGCGGCCGAGACGGAGGCCGAGGCGGAGGGGGCGACGGCGGCGAAGGGCGCGACCACCAAGGCGAAGGCCGCGGCCGCCCAGCTGGAGAAGCTGGACCGGGGCCTGGTCAGCGTCCGCTCCGGCAACGACAACCTGGTCAGCTGGCGCTGGCTCGCCACCGACCCGGCCAATGTCGCCTTCAACGTCTACCGCGGCTCCACCAAGGTCAACGCGTCCCCGATCACGGGCTCGACGAACTACCTGGACAAGGGCGCGGCGGCCTCGGACGCCTACACGGTGCGCGCGGTGGTGAACGGCACCGAGCAGCCCGCCTCGTCCGCCGCCCTCCAGTTCCGCTCGGGCTACCTCGATGTCCCGATCTCGCCCCCGGCCGCCGGTTCCGACTACACGTACGAGGCCAACGACGCCTCGGTCGGCGACCTGGACGGCGACGGCGACCTCGACCTCGTGCTCAAGTGGCAGCCGACGAACGCGAAGGACAACTCGCAGTCCGGCGTCACCGGCAACACGATCGTGGACGGGTACACCGTCGAGGGCAAGCGGCTGTGGCGCATCGACCTGGGCCGCAACATCCGCTCCGGCGCCCACTACACCCAGTTCCAGGTGTACGACTACGACGGCGACGGCAAGGCCGAGGTCGCGATGAAGACCGCGGACGGCACGGTCGACGGCGCGGGCAAGACGATCGGCAGCGCCTCCGCCGACCACCGCAACTCCGGCGGCTACGTGCTCAGCGGCCCCGAGTTCCTGACGATGTTCAACGGCAGCACCGGCGCCGCGCTGGACACCGTGGACTACGTCCCGGCGCGCGGCACGGTCTCCTCGTGGGGCGACTCGTACGGCAACCGGGTGGACCGGTTCCTGGCCGGGACGGCGTACCTGAACGGCTCCACACCCTCCCTGGTCTCGGCGCGCGGCTACTACACCCGCACCGTCATCGCCGCCTGGGACTTCAAGGGCGGCAAGCTGACCCGCAAGTGGACGTTCGACACGAACAGCTCCACCAACAGCGGCAAGGGCTACGACGGGCAGGGCAACCACGCGCTGACCATCGGCGATGTGGACGGCGACAGCAAGGACGAGATCGTCTACGGCTCGATGGCCGTGGACGACAACGGCTCCGGGCTGTGGACGACGAAGAACGGCCACGGCGACGCCGCCCACCTCGGCGACCTCGACCCGTCCCGGGCGGGCCTGGAGTACTTCAAGGTGGACGAGGACTCCTCCAAGCCGTCCTCGTACCTCGCCGACGCCAAGACCGGCCAGGTGCTCTGGACGACCGGCGCCAACGGCGACAACGGGCGCGGCGTGGCCGGTGACATCTGGGCGGGCAACGACGGCGCCGAGATGTGGTCCGCGAAGGACGACCAGATCCGCTCGGCCTCCGGTGCCACCAAGGGCCGCAAGCCGTCGTCCATGAACTTCCTGTCCTGGTGGGACGGCGACCCGGTGCGCGAACTGCTGGACGGTACGCGTATCGACAAGTACGGGACGTCGGGCGAGACCCGGCAGCTCACCGCCTCCGGGGTGCACTCCAACAACGGCACCAAGGCCAACCCGTCGCTGGCGGGCGACATCCTCGGCGACTGGCGCGAGGAGGTGATCTGGCCGACCAGCGACAACAAGGCGCTGCGGATCTACTCCACGCCCTACGAGACCGACCGGCGGATCACCACGCTGCTGCACGACCGGCAGTACCGCGAGGCGCTGGCCTGGCAGAACACCGGCTACAACCAGCCGCCGCACCCCAGCTTCTTCATCGGCAACAAGATGGCGACCCCTCCGCGGCCGGCCATCACCACCCCCTGACCCCCTGACTGCTTTTCCCCTTCACCACCTTCACCATCACCCCCTTCCGCACAAGGAGCTGTGACATGGCTGAATTACGCATGAGACGGCGGGCGATCGGCAGCGCCCTCGGCGCCATCGCCCTCACCGCGGGTGCGATCACCACCGGTCTGTCCCTGTCCGCCGCGTCGGCCGCCACCTGGCCCTCGCCCAGCGGCACCCCGCAGGCGGTCACCAAGACGATCCCCGTCAGCGGGACCACCGACGGCGGCATGAAGCGCTACTACGGCGACGGCGACCTCGGCTCGGACAACCAGGACGAGGACCAGGGCCCGCTGTTCGAGCTGGCCGACGGCGCGACCCTCAAGAACGTCATCATCGGCGCCCCGGCCGCCGACGGCGTGCACTGCAAGGGCAGCTGCACGCTCCAGAACGTCTGGTGGGAGGACGTCGGCGAGGACGCCGCCACCTTCCGCGGCACCGGCGAGACGTACAACGTCATCGGGGGCGGCGCCCGCAAGGCGTCGGACAAGATCTTCCAGTTCAACGGCGGCGGCACGCTCAACATCTCCAACTTCGCCGGACAGGACTTCTCGACCTTCGTCCGCTCCTGCGGCAACTGCTCCAGCCAGTACAAGCGCACGATCAACGTGACCAACACCGAGATCACCGCGCCGGGCAAGGTCATCGGTGGGATCAACACCAACTACGGCGACTCGCTGACCCTGCGCAAGATCACGATCGTCGGGGACAGCAGCAAGAAGATCATCCCGTGTCAGAAGTACATCGGGAACAACACCGGCAAGGAGCCGACGAAGAACGGCAGCAACGCCGACGGCACGTACTGCAAGTACAGCAGCTCCGACCTCACCTACAAGTAGGCATCGCCCGCACATGAGGCGTAGGTGAGAGTCCGCCGCCCGGTCCGTGATTTTTTGCGGGCCGGGCGGTGATTTTTTGCGGTGATTTTTTTCTGAGCCGGGCGGCAACGTCTTCCGGCGCGGCGGCGACTTCAGGGCGTACATGATCCCCCCACTCCCCCCACGGAATGGATACACATGGCACCGCAGCACCACAGACCGCGTCCCACCCGCAAGCGCGCCCTGATCGGCGGCCTCGGCGCCGCCGCCCTCACCATCGGCGCGATCACGGCCGGAACGATGCTCTCCTCGGCCTCGGCGTCCGCCGAATGGCCCACCCCCGGTAACGACAAGCCGGTCAGCTCGACGCAGAAGATCTCCGGCGTCGTCGACGGCAAGATGCAGCGCTTCATCGGCGAGGGCGAACTCGGCGACGGCGGCCAGGACGAGGGCCAGCCCGCGATGTTCGAACTGGCCGACGGCGCCACGCTCAAGAACGTCGTCATCGGCTCCCCCGCCGCCGACGGCATCCACTGCGAGGGCAGCTGCACGCTCCAGAACGTCTGGTGGGAGGACGTCGGCGAGGACGCCGCGACCTTCCTGGGCGGCGCCAACGCCAAATACACCATCGAGGGCGGCGGCGCGCGCAAGGCCGATGACAAGGTCTTCCAGCACAACGGCGGCGGCACCCTCACCATCCGCGACTTCGCCGTGCAGGACTTCGGCAAGCTCTACCGCTCCTGCGGCAACTGCTCCGAGCAGCAGAAGCGCGCGGTGGTGGTGGACGGAGTGGAGGTGACCGCTCCGGGTAAGTCGCTGGTCGGCGTCAACGAGAACTTCGGGGACACCGCGAAGCTCAGCAACATCACGATCATCGGGGACAGCGGCAAGAAGATCGACCCCTGCGTCCGCTTCAAGGGCAACGACACCGGTGCGGAGCCCGAGGAGACCGGCTCCGGCCCGGACGGCAAGACCTGCATCTACAAGGAGTCCGACATCTCCTACAAGTAGGCGTCGGAACCGCTCCACCGCGCGCCGTGCCCGCCCCTCACCGGGGATGGGCGCGGCGCGTCCCCATGCGGCGGAACCGCGCCGGTTCCGCCCCCCGATGCGCACTTGTCGGGGTCCCCGCCCCACGAGACCCTGGCGCCCTCGCGTACGGGGAGGGCCGGGGAGGGAGCGTCCATGGCGCACAGGAGAAGCAGAGGCCGCCTCGGCACGGCCGGGGCGCTGGCCGCCGCCGCGGTGGTGCTGGCGGGCGGGGCGCTGCCCGCACAGGCCGCG
>NZ_RIBZ01000289.1:0-32202 GCF_003721215.1 Streptomyces botrytidirepellens | reverse complement strand
ACCGTCGTCGACACGGTCGACCGCGCTCCCGCGGCCGCCACCCGGCCCGCGGCGCTGCCGCGGCGCGCCGACGGCACGGTGACGCTGACCGGGGCGCCGCCGACCGGGCTGACCCACCGGGGCGAGCAGGTCACGCTCACGGGGCGCGGATACTTCCGGGTGCGCTGGCAGGTGCTGCCCGGGCAGCGCCCCGGCGCGCTCGTCATGCCGACGTGGACCGGCCTGCGCGGCAAGCTCTTCCACGTGGCCTCCGGCGGCGGGCGGCGCCTGGACGACGTACAGCCGGGTTCGACGGACGGCACGACCTGGATGGGCGGCCCCGCCACCGGCACCACCGCGCTGCCCGGCGGGACCCAGCAGATGTGGCAGAACGAGTACTTCTGGCTGGACGGCAGCGTCACCCTCCACCAGAACGAACGGGGCGCGGACTACAACCTCTTCGCCCAGGCGTCCCGTTGGGACCAGGTGGCGAACGACGTGGCCACGCCGCCCGTCGCGGGTGCGGGCATCGTCCGTTACGGGCTGGTCCGCGACACCGGCGGGGACACGGCACCGGTGCCGCAGTATCTGACGCGCGCACGGCCCGCGGACCCCGCGACCGTGCGGCAGCGATCCCGGGTCACTCCCCCGCCCCACTGACGCGGGTGCCAACTCGCGTCCCACCTCTTGACGTGTTCTGACCGGCGTTCTACTTTCTGGTCGCCTTTCCGAACGACGTTTGACATATCGAACATCACGTCTGCCCGTCGCCCGTCGCCCGTCGCCCCCAGAAACGAGGCCATCCATGGCACCCGCACCCGCCAGACGAGCCGTCCTCCGTGCCGCAGCCCTCGTCGCGGCGGCCCCGGCACTGACCTCGCTCGCCGTCGGCCGGGCAACCGCCGCTTCGGGGGCCGCGACCGGTGCCGAGGCCCCGGCCGCCTGGACACTGCGGCCGTTCAACCCCGAGGACGTGGCGCTCCGGAAAAGCGACTTCACCGCCAAGCGCCAACTGATGCTGGACTTCGGCCGCGGCTACGACGTCGACCGGCTGCTCCAGGTCTTCCGGGCCAACGCGGGCCTCTCCACCCGTGGCGCGGTCGCCCCGGGCGGCTGGGAGGGGCTGGACGGCGAGGCCAACGGAAACCTCCGCGGACACTTCACCGGCCACTTCCTCACCATGCTCTCCCAGGCCTACACCGGCACCGGCGAGAAGGTGTACGCGGACAAGATCCGCCACATGGTCGGGGCGCTGGACGAGGTCCGCGAGGCGCTGCGGCGCGATCCGGTGGTGCTCAGCGTTCCGGGCAGGTTCGGCACCGCCGCGGAGAACGTCCGGGGGTCCTCCCAATACGTCGACCTGCCGGACACCGTGCTCGGCGGCGCCACCGCGGTCACCCTCGCCGCCCGGGTCAAGCCCACCCACGACGCGGGCTGGACCCGGATCCTCGACTTCGGCGACGACACCACCCGATATCTCTATCTGACCGCCCGCAACGCCAAGGGCAACCCCCGCTTCGCCATCACCACCTCGGGGGCGGGTGGCGAGCAGAGCCTCGACGGCACGGCGCCCCTGCCCCTGGACGAGTGGAGCCATGTGGCGGTGACGATCGCGGACGGCACCGGAATCCTGTACGTCAACGGCTCGGCGGTCGCGAAGAACACCTCCATGACCCTCACCCCGGCCGCCCTGGGCACCCTGCGCGACCACTGGCTCGGCCGGTCCCACTACGCCGCCGACCCGGTGTTCGCGGGGGCCTTCGACGAGGTCGGCATCTGGTCGCGGGCCCTGACCGCGGCCCAGGTCGCGGAGCTCCAGGACCGCCCGGCCGCCGAGTCGTCCGCCGGGGCCGGAGACCTGGCCGCGTACACCTTCGCGGAGACCACCGGCGGCACCATCGCCGACTCCTCGGGCCACGGCCGCCACGCCACCCTGCGCCGCACCTGGGGAGGGCCGAGCCACCCCGGGTTCCTCGCGGCGTACCCGGAGACGCAGTTCATCACCCTGGAGTCGATGACGAGCGGCGACTACACCGTGGTGTGGGCGCCGTACTACACCGCGCACAAGATCCTGCGCGGGCTGCTCGACGCCCATCTCGGCACCGGCGACGCGCGGGCCCTGGACCTCGCCGAGGGCATGTGCGACTGGATGTACTCCCGGCTGTCCAAGCTGCCCCGGGGCACCCTCCAGCGGATGTGGGGGATCTTCTCCAGCGGCGAGTTCGGCGGCATCGTCGAGGCGATCTGCGACCTGTACGCGATCAGCGGCAAGGCCCAGCACCTGGCGCTGGCCCGCCTGTTCGACCTCGACAAGCTCATCGACGCCTGCGCCGCGGGCGACGACACCCTGGACGGGCTGCACGCCAACCAGCACATCCCCATCTTCACCGGCCTGGTCCGGCTGTACGACGAGACGAAGGAGGAGCGCTACCTCACCGCGGCGAAGAACTTCTGGGACATGGTCGTCCCCACCCGGATGTACGGCATCGGCGGCACCAGCAACCGAGAGTTCTGGGGCGCCCGCGGCGCCATCGCCAAAACCCTCAGTGACACCACCGCCGAGACCTGCTGCGCCTACAACATGCTCAAGCTGAGCAGGATGCTGTTCTTCCACGAGCAGGACCCGGCGTACATGGACTACTACGAGCGCGCCCTGTACAACCAGGTGCTCGGCTCCAAGCAGGACAAGGCCGACGCGGAGAAGCCGCTCGTCACGTACTTCATCGGCCTGGTGCCGGGGCACGTGCGCGACTACACCCCCAAGGCGGGCACCACCTGCTGCGAGGGCACCGGCATGGAGAGCGCCACCAAGTACCAGGACTCGGTGTACTTCAGACGGGCGGACGGCACCGCGCTGTACGTCAACCTGTACAGCCCGTCCACGCTCACCTGGGCCGAGAAGGGCGTCACCGTCACCCAGTCCACCGGCTATCCCAGGGAGCAGGGTTCCACGCTCACCGTCCGGGGCCGCACCGCCGCCTTCGATCTGCGGCTGCGCGTGCCCGCGTGGGCGACGGGCGGCTTCCGGGTGACGGTCAACGGCAAGGCGGTGAAGGGGACCTGGGCCCCCGGCAGCTATGCCTCGGTGTCCCGCACCTGGCGCGACGGGGACACCGTCCGGGTCGACATCCCCTTCCGGCTGCGGGTGGAGAAGGCGCTCGACGACCCGCGCGTGCAGACCCTGTTCCACGGTCCGGTCAACCTGGTGGCGCGCGACGCGCGGACGTCCTTCCTCACCTTCGGCCTCTACCGCAACGCCGCCCTCTCCGGCGACCTGCTGCCCACGCTCACCCCCGTACCGGGCAAGCCGCTCCACTACACGCTCGACGGCGTCGAGTTCGCCCCGTTCGCCGAAGGCACCGAGGAGCCGACGCACGCCTACTTCCACCGGTCCGAGCCGACCGTGGTCTTCGGCACCACCGACTCCGGCGTCGCCAACCCGGCCCGGGACGACGGCACCACCCTCCTCGACGCGATCTGGTCCGCCGCCCCGTACCGAAAAAAGAGCGCGCTGGTCAAGCGCGTCCAGTCCACCGTGGACGCCTGGGTGGCCGCGGGGCTGCTCACCGCCGCGGACGGGCGGCGCGTCGTCACCACGGCGAAGAAGGCCGACTACATATCCTGAACGAACGCACGTGCGGTGGCGCTCGGCACAAGCCCGGCGCCCGCGCGCTCTGCCTCAACGCGGCCGTCCGCGGCTATGGTGAGCGGGGGCCGACGGGTACGGGCCCCGGCGGGGGGAAGCGCGTCGGCGCTGGTGAGAGAGGGGCTGCTGTGGACGGCGGCACGGTGGGGCTCCGGATCGCGTCGGCAGTGGTCGTGCCGGTGGTCAAACGACTGCTGGTGCCGCCCGCGAGCGCACCCGCGGCCGAGTTCGGTGAGCGCCCGATCCCGATCCGCCGGCTGGTGTCCTTCGCCAAGGAGCACCGCACCCTGACCGAGGACGATCTGCACAAGCTCGCCCGGGAACTGGTCCGCCGCGCCGTGCGGGCCGCGGGTCCCCACGATCCGCCGATCGGCGCCGACGAGCACGACTCCGTCGGGCAGGCGCTGACCCGCACCCTGCACGCGCTCGGCGACCTCGACATGGACGACGTCCACGCCTTCGCGCTCGGCCCCGAGCGGCTGGCCGCGGAGCTGTCCAGGAGCGCGGGCCCCGACACCCGCAGGCTCCTCAGCGACGACGCCGCCCGCTTCCACGACCGGCTCCTGGAGACGGCATGCGTCCATCTCATGCGCTTCTTCAGCCAGCGGCCCGGTTTCGCGGCCCGTGCCCAGATCGAGCAGAGCCGCGAGATCCGGGAGCAGAGCGAGAAATTGGACAGGATCCTGCGGCGGCTGCCCGACATCAGCCGCCAGGACGCGGAGTTCGAGGAGGACTACGCGCGCTACGTCGTCGAGTACCACGGCAGGCTCACGATCTACGGCGTCGATCTGCGCGAACCCGACGGCCAGGACTGGCCGCTGGAGACCGCGTACCTGAGCCTGGAGGCCAGGCCGTACCGCGAGGGGGCCGATCCGCTCCCGGTGGAGAACGGCGAGCCCGGCAGCGACCGGGACGCTGAGGCCGAACGGGCTGCGGGCCCGGCCGATGCCGTCTTCGCCCGCCACGAGCGGGTGCTGCTGCGCGGGGTCGCCGGCACCGGCAAGACGACCCTGGTGCAGTGGCTGGCCCTCGCCACGGCGCAGCAGGAGCGGGTGCCGGGCGGGCTGTCGCAGCTGTTCGGCCGCGTCCCCTTCGTCCTGCCGCTGCGCACCCTGGCGCGCAAGGACGCCGAGCTGCCCATGCCCGAGGACTTCCTGCGCTGGATCGGCTGTCCACTGGTGGGTACCGAACCGGACGGATGGGCGGCACGGGTGCTTCAGCACGGGCGCGGCGTGCTCCTGATCGACGGGGCCGACGAGATCCCGAAGGAGGACCGGACCCGCACTCGGGCCTGGCTCAAGAAGCTGCTCGCCGTCTTCCCCGGCAATCTGTGGCTGCTGACCTCCCGCCCCTCGGCCCTGGAGCGGGGCTGGCTGGCGCGCGAGGGCTTCCAGGAGTTCGCGCTCGCCGCGATGCGGCCCGCCGACATGAAGCAGTTCATCCGGCGCTGGCACGCGGCGGCCGGGGCGTCGGAGGAGCTGGGCGAGTCGCTGACGCTGTCGCTGCGCAGGAGCCCCGAGTTGAGCCGCCTGGCGACCAATCCGCTGATGTGCGGCCTGATCTGCGCCCTGCACCGGGAGCGCCGCGGCTTCCTGCCCCAGGGCCGCGCCTCGCTGTACGAGGCGGCGCTGTCGATGCTCCTGGAGCGGCGCGACCTGGAGCGCGAGGTGTACGGCCGCAGCCGCCCGGTGCTGGACCAGAAGTCGGCGACGGAGCCGCTCCAGAAGCTGGCGTACTGGCTGATCCGCAACGAGCGGACGCAGCTGGACCGTCCGGACGCGGTGGACGTGGTGCGGCGGCTACAGCCCTCCGTCCCCCGTCTGGCGGAAGTCGGGACGCCGGAGGAAGCTTTGCAGCATCTGCTGGAACGTTCCGGTTTGTTGCGGGAACCCGCCACGGGTGCGGTGAACTTCATTCACCGGACTTTTCAGGATTTCCTGGGCGCCAGGGCCGTACTGGAAGAGCGCGACATGGGCATGCTGGTGAACAACGCGCACTTGGACCAGTGGGAGGACGTGGTTCAGATGGCCGTCGCACAGGCCCGTCACCAGGAGCGCGCCGACCTGCTGACCCGCCTCCGCGAGCGGGGCGACCGCGAGCAGGACGCGGCGGTCCGGGCGCGGTTACGGCTCCTCGCCCTCGCCTCCCTCGAACAGGCCACCCGCCTGGAGCCGACCGTGCGGGAAGCGATCGAGGACCGGGCCGCGCGGCTGCTCCCACCGCGCAGTCTGCGGGAGGCCAGGTCACTGGCGCAGACGGGCCCGCTGCTGCTCGGCCTGCTGCCCGCCGCGAAGGATCTGGAGGGCGACGAGGAACTGGCCACCGTCCACGCGATATGCCAGATCGGCGGGGACGCCGCCATCCCCAGGCTCCGGGAGTTCCTGCGCACCGGCCAGCCCGCGGTGCGCGCCCAGCTCCTCGGCCACTGGGACCGGTTCGACACGACGGCGTACGCCGAGGAGATCGTGCGCCCGCTCCTCGACACCGCCCCCGAGGAGATCGTCACCGTGCGCTCGCACGCCGAGCTGGACGCGCTGCGCACCATGTCCGGGTATCAGCGCGTCGGCCTGCACGGCGACTTCGGTCCCGACGAGATTCGCGACTCGCTCGACCCGCGGCGGCTGCGCGAGCTGCGCCTGCGCAACACCCTCCAGCTGGAGGATCTCGGTCTGCTCTCCGCCTACCCCGAGCTGGAGACGCTCGCCCTCCAGGGCTGCCGGAACGTCAAGGACCCGGCGCCGCTGACCCGGCTGCCGCGGCTGCGGAGGCTGGAGCTGCGGGACCTCCCCCAGTTCGAGACGCTGCTGAAGCTGGCGGACTGCCCCCGTCTCGAGGGCCTCCTCGTCGGCCCGGAAGTGCCCTGGCGCGGTCTGTCCGACCTTCCGCGCGCCGCCGAGCTGCGGCTGCTGGCGCTGCCGTCGGCGGCGGCCCAGCTCGCGGGCATCGTGGCGTGCCGGGGGCTGGAGGAGCTGCGGCTCCAGGACGCGAGCGAGCGGCTGACGCCGGACGAGTGGGGCTCGCTCGTCGCCGAGTTGCCGAACCTGCGCAAGCTGACGCTCTCCCCGCAGCAGCTGAGCATGCTGCTGTTCGCCCCCCGTACCGAAATCCCCCAGGTCACCCACCTGGATGTATGGGCCAGGGCGGGTGCCGCGGTTCCGCTGCGGCGGATCGCCCGGCGCCTTCCGGGGCTCGAGGAGATCCATCTGTCGCAGGTCGCGGAACTCGACCTCGCCTCCCTCGCCGGACTGCGCCGACTGCGCCGGGTGCGGCTCGTCTACCCCGGCGAGATCCGCGGGGCGGACGCGCTTCCGGACAACGTCGAACTGGATGTCTACCCGCACCCCTGACACCCGGCGTCGCTCCGCACCCGTGTTCGACGCGGAGTCCCCGCTGGTCACTACCTGGTACCGATCCTGCCTTCACCTGGTGTGTTGCTCCCGCGACGGGTAAATTCTCTGTTTACAGGCGTAGTTGGTACGGATGTCAGCGGCTGATGTCTCGGGGGAGCGGTGCCGCCCGCCTCCGGAGTTGTGGCCGCCGGCGGCGTTGAGCAGCGGAGGCGGGACACAGCCAGATGCGCGTATCGGAAGGGTCACCGCTCTACGGCCGGGACCCCCTGCTGCGCTCGCTCGTTCCCCGGCTCACCGGCCTGGCCTTCGACGAGAGATCCCGTACGGCCCGGGAACACCAGGGCGATCTGCCCGTGGTGCTGGTGACCGGATACCACGGCATCGGGCGCAGCGCCGTCCTCGCGGAACTGGCCGCGTGCTACCGGGACCGGCTGCCGCTCGCCCACGTACGGGTCGTCGCCACCGAAACCGCCGCCTTCCCGTCCGCACCGGCCGACGGCGGCCCTCCCACCGCCTCCACCCCGGTCGAGATCCTGGCGGAGCTGGTGTGCGGGCTCGCGCCCTCGCTGCGCCGCCGCTTCCCCGTTCTGGTGCCGGGCCTGTTCGCCGTCTCCGGCTGGCACCACGGCAACGCCGAGCAGCGGGACGCGGCCTGTCTCCGCTTCGCCCGGCTGCTGCTCGCCTGCCGCCTCACAGGCGGGGACGAGAACACGCTGCGGCACGCCTGGGCCACCGCCGTCGAAGGCCGACTGGAGGCCGTCGGTCCGAACGACGCCATCGGCGCGGAGTCGGAGCCGTCGGACGCTTCGGACCCGTCGGACGCTTCGGACCCGTGGGACGCTTCGGACCCGTCGGGCCGGGACGCCGTCACCGCCGCCGTGGTGGCCGAGTACGCCGAGCGGTACCCGGCGGCCGCGGCCCAGGAGTGGTACCGGCGGCGCTTCCCCCGGGGCGCGGAGGGGCAGGATCCGCTGGTGCTGCTCGGGCAGTGGTTCCAGCAGGGCGGCGACTACCGGCATGCGGCCGAGCAGAGCCTGATGGCCGCCTTCCTGCACGACGTGGCCGCCTCCTACGGCAAGTTGCAGCGGTGGAACCGGGAGCCGTGGCCGCTCATCCTGCTCGACGACACCCACCACCCGCCCGGGCAGAACTTCCTCGATCTGCTCCTGGAGCACCGGGCGATGCCCGAACGCCCCGACCGCGAGGAGTTGGTCGTCGTGGCCACCCGGCTCGGCGGCCCGCCGGAGGACGCCTCCGCCGCGGTCCACCGCAACCTCCCCGACCTGGTGAAGTCCTCCGGCTGGGAACGCAAGGGCCTCAGCCCCTCCGCCGGGCTGCTCACCGTCCCCCTCACCCCGCTGAGCCGGGACGACATCCTGCCGCTCCTGGTGCCGGACCGGCCCGCCCGGCCGCTGCACCCCTATCTGGCCTCCGCCGTGCACTCCCTCACCGGCGGGCATCCCGCGGTGACCACCGTGCTGTGCGCGGCGGTGCTGGACGCTACCGCGAAGGGCACCAGCGTCGGCCCACGGGATCTGCTCCACCTCCACGTCGAGGACGGGCGCCCGGTCACCGAAGCGCTCCTCGAGCAGCTGCTGCCGGACCGGCGCCAGCGCGACCGGCTGACCCTGCTCTCGCTCGCCCGCGACAGCACCGCGGCCGAGGCACTGGCCGACCATCTGCGCCTCCAGGGCCCCGATCAGCTGCCCGCCAACTCCGCCACCGACTATCTCGAAGAGCAGCAGTGGCAGCGCCTCACCCCGCCGGACGAGCCGCTGGTCACCGACCCCCTGCTGCGGACCCTGCTGGTGCACGAGGCGCGCCGCACCTCGCGGGCGGCCGACGACGGCCGCGACTGGCAGGACATCCACCGCTTTCTGCGGATGCACCACGCGCAGCGCGGCGAAAGCGGGGAGGCGGACGCGCTGCGGCACACGCTCGCCGCCGGGAACGCCGAGGCCGTGGTGGCCATGCTGGCGGAGGAGTTCCAGTCGGAGCAGGACGAACAGGCCGCCGGACACTGGCTGTTGTGCCTCCAGTACGCCGCCACCGCGCCCACCCCGCCCGCCGGTGAGTGGACCGACGACCGCGTGCAGGTCGCCCTCGGCGCGCACGACGGCCGGTACGCGGGACTGCACGAGATCGAACGCTGCGTCAACCGGCTGCTGCACGCCCTGTGGCACGTATCCGAACCGCACGCCGAACCGGACCCCGACATGTGCAAGGCCGTCGGCGACGAGCTGGCCTACCTCTCACCCCGGCACCCGTCCTGGCACGCCGTCCTGGGCCAGGCCGCCCGCAGCTGGCCTGCGGCGGCGCGGAAGAAGCGCCCCTTCCCCATCACCGGTCAGTGAGGAAGCATGCTGCTGCGTCTGTTCCGTCGTCATCCTCGCGAGTGGGGTCCGGTCGAGTGGCTGGCCGTCTTCGGGCTCGGCGCACTGGCCGCCGCCGCGATCGCCGTCGTCGTCAGCATGGCGCGGGGCCCGGGCAGGTGCGGTGACGATCTGCGGGACTTCGACGGAGACTGCGTAGGGGTCACCGCCGACGCCTTCGAGGCGGATCCGGGCCTCAAGAGCCTCATCCAGGCGGTGGCCGACGAGAACGCCCGGGTGCGGCAGAACGCGGAGTCCCCGTCGAGCGGCCCCAAGATCCCGTACGTGCGCATCGCGCTGATGATGCCCTTCACCGCCGACGAACACAGCGCCATGACCACGGACATGATCCGCCGCGGACTCGCCGGTGCCCTTGCCGCGCAGCGGCAGGCCAACCGCTTCGGCGGCCCGCACTATCAGTTGCTGCTCGCCCCCGACGGCCGCAACCTCGACCAGTGGGAACCCGTCGTCGCCCGCCTCGCCGAACTGGCCACGGACAAGCGCGCGCCACTGGTCGGCGTGACCGGCATTCCCAGCAGTACGCCGGAGACGCGCAGCGCGATCGCCGCGCTCAGCGAGCACAAGATCCCCACGGTCGGCCCGGTCATCACCGCGGCCAACATGAACGCCCCGTACTTCTTCAAGACCTCGGCCAACAACGACCAGTTCGCCCGCGCCCTGGCGCACTATCTGACCGAGCGGCCGGGGAAGAAGCGGGGGTTCCTGGTCTGGGACAACCGTGACGGGGACGTCTACTCGAAGAACCTGCGCAGCGTCTTCGAAAGACACTTCGGCGAGGAGTACGGCCTGGACCGCCGCAACACGAACTTCACCGGCACCTCCGGGACCGACCAGGGAATCCCCCAGCGCTTCACCGACCCCGTGCGGAAGATCTGCAACGAGCAGTCCGACACCGTCTTCTTCGCCGGCCGCGACCAGGACCTGCCCGCGTTCATCGAGCGCCTGGCCCAGGAGGGCGACTGCGGCCGCACCACGAAGCTGCGCATCCTCAAGGTGGGCATCGGCCTGGAACCCACCCTCACCACCGAGGCGCTCACCCAGCGGCTGGACGACGCCGGGGCGACGATAGTCGACGCGTCCTGCGTCGACCCCGCCTGGTGGAAAGGGAAGAACAAGCCCGAGAAGGCCCTCGGCCGCTTCCTCGACCAGTTCAACCAGCTGAAGAAGCACAAGCTCGGCGACAAGCCGCTCGACGACGGCTACGCCGTGATGTACCACGACGCCTTCGCGCTCCTCGCCAACGCCGTGGACCGCACCTTCTCCGAGTTCAACGATGGCGGCCGCCAGGCCTCGAAGACCCCGCGCATCCCCATGAAGGCCGACGTCTACAACACCCTCAACTACCCGAGCATCTCCGGCGGCACCTGCGACTCCTGTCTGATCGGCGCGGGAGGAACGTACGGCTTCGAAGGCCCGGGCAAGAACGACCAATGGGCCGTGTGCAAACCGGTCCCCGTCGTCGAGCACCCACCCCCCAGCCGCCCCGGCAACCAGTCCTCGTCCACCCTCTACCGCACCTACCGCAACGGCCCCGCGGCCGCCTGCCCCTCCTGACCAGGCGGCCCCGTGCAGCGTGGCATTCACGACGCGGTACCGGCCACCGTCGTCGAGTCGGCCGCTCCCGGTGGCTGCGGGCCGCGTTTCTGGCAACGTCCGCGGTGGAGGTGGTGGCGCTGCTGGTGCCACCGCGCGGCATGCCAAGCCCACGCAGGCTCACCGACGGCCAGGTCACGCAGCCCTGACGCTTCTCCTCATGACCCGCTGGACAGTCCATAGACACGACCGCCGTTGGCCTCCACGATCTCGGGCTGTGGCAGCGAACCATCGCGGCCCCGTCACACGAGACCCGTCGGACGCCCCTTAGGCGATCCCGCCACCGGCGATCGCCTCGCGCAGACGCGCCGCCGTGTCCGCGTACTCTTCCGGGGTCGGGGACAGCACGCCGTTCTCGGTCATCAGGGCGTGGAACTGCTGACGCTCGTAGGGAACGCCGGGCGGCAGCCCTGCGATGTGCCAGTGCAGGTGGGCGTTGCCCTGCTGGCTTCCCAGCGAGAGCAGATACGTCCGCTCCGGCGTGAAGACCGCTTCCACCGCCAGCGCCACCCTGTGCACCACGCCCATCAGCCTGCCGAACGCGGCCTCGTCCAGGTCCCGGACCACATGCTCGATGTGCGCCTTCGGTGCCACCAGCACCTTGCCCGGCACCGTGGGCCACCTGTCCAGAAACGCCACGTGAGCCTCGTCCTCGTAGACCAGCTCATGCCGGTAGTCCGGGTCCCGGCCAGATACGCGCACACAAAACACGGGCCGTTCCGGGCCCGGGCCGTGTACGCGTCGAGGTCCATCGCTTCCCACTCCACCCGCTCGGCCTCCCAACCTGGGCTAGGCGCAGGACGGGCACAGGCCGCGGTAGGTGACCTCGGCCTCGGAGACCGTGAAGCCGAAGCGCTCCTCCGTGGGGAGGGCGGCCAAGGGGTCGCCGGTGGGGTGGACGTCGCGGATGGTGCCGCAGCTGGAGCACACCAGGTGCTGGTGGGGGTGGTGTGCGTTGGGGTCGTAGCGCTTGGCGCGGCCGTCGGTGGAGACCTCCGTGACCTCGCGGAGGGAGACCAGCTCGCCCAGGGTGTTGTAGACGGTCGCCCGGGAGATCTCGGGCAGCCGCTCCGCCGCGCGGGCGTGCACCTCGTCGGCGGTGAGGTGCACATGGTCCCCGTCGAGGACCTCCGCCACGACACGCCGCTGGGAGGTCATCCTCCAGCCACGCCCTCGCAGTCGCCGCAGCAGGTCACTCATACAGGCTCACCTATTCACGTTCGGTGGGATGCCCGGATTTTACCCATGGGGGTCCGGGACTCTGATGGGATCTGGGTTTGGCGTGCTTATTGACTTAGATTCTGTCCATCGTAGGATCGGTTCCGGCGATAGCCAAGGGACAGGAAGACTCCAATTCGGCAGGAGACGGAGACGTGGGGCCCGGCCCCGACTGTTCCACCGCCCGCAGTTCCTGGGCACCTGATCCGCCTGGTCCGGAAGGATTCCCATGTCTGAGAACCATGAAGCAATCGTCGTAGACGCGAAGACGGAGGGCGAGGGCGGAGGTGGCTGCCCGGTCGCGCACGGGCGTGCCCCGCATCCGACTCAGGGCGGCGGAAACCGCCAGTGGTGGCCGGAGAGGCTCAATCTGAAGATCCTGGCCAAGAACCCTGCCGTGGCCGACCCCCTCGGCGAGGACTTCGACTATGCCGAGGCGTTCAACAGCCTCGACCTCGCGGCCGTGAAGCAGGACATCGCGGAGGTGCTGACCACCTCGCAGGACTGGTGGCCGGCCGACTTCGGCCACTACGGCCCGTTCATGATCCGGATGGCCTGGCACAGCGCGGGCACCTACCGGATCAGCGACGGCCGCGGCGGTGGCGGCACCGGCCAGCAGCGCTTCGCGCCCCTCAACAGCTGGCCGGACAACGGGAACCTGGACAAGGCCCGCCGTCTGCTGTGGCCGGTGAAGAAGAAGTACGGCCAGAGCCTTTCGTGGGCCGACCTCATGATCCTGACCGGCAATGTCGCCCTGGAGACGATGGGCTTCGAGACCTTCGGCTTCGGCGGCGGCCGTGCGGACGTCTGGGAGCCCGAGGACGACGTGTACTGGGGCCCCGAGACCACCTGGCTCGGCGACGAGCGCTACAGCGGCGACCGTGAGCTGGAGAACCCCCTCGGCGCGGTGCAGATGGGCCTCATCTACGTCAACCCGGAGGGCCCGAACGGCAACCCGGACCCGCTCGCCGCGGCCCGCGACATCCGTGAGACCTTCCGCCGGATGGCGATGAACGACGAGGAGACGGTCGCCCTGATCGCGGGCGGTCACACCTTCGGCAAGACCCATGGCGCGGGCCCGGCGGACCACGTCGGCGCCGACCCCGAGGCCGCCACCATGGAGGAGCAGGGCCTGGGCTGGAGGAACACCTACGGCACCGGCAAGGGCGCGGACGCCATCACCTCCGGTCTGGAGGTCACCTGGACCACGACCCCGACCCAGTGGAGCAACGGGTTCTTCAAGAACCTCTTCGAGTACGAGTACGAGCTGACCCAGAGCCCGGCCGGCGCCAACCAGTGGGTGGCCAAGGACGCCCCGGAGATCGTCCCGGACGCGCACGACCCGTCGAAGAAGCACCGTCCGCAGATGCTCACCACCGACCTGTCGCTGCGCTTCGACCCGATCTACGGGCCCATCTCCCGCCGGTTCTACGAGAACCCCGAGGAGTTCGCGGACGCCTTCGCCCGCGCCTGGTACAAGCTGACCCACCGCGACATGGGTCCGAAGTCGCTCTTCCTCGGCCCGGAGGTCCCGGAGGAGACCCTGCTGTGGCAGGACCCGCTGCCGGAGGCCGAGGGCGAGACCATCGGCGCCGAGGACATCGCGGCCCTCAAGGCCAAGCTCCTCGACTCGGGCCTGACCGTGTCGCAGCTGGTCGGCACCGCGTGGGCGTCGGCCTCGACCTTCCGCGGCAGCGACAAGCGCGGCGGCGCCAACGGTGCGCGCATCCGCCTCGAGCCGCAGCGCGGGTGGGAGGTCAACAACCCCGACGAGCTGGCGACGGTGCTGCGCACCCTGGAGAGCATCCAGCAGGAGTTCAACTCCGGTGCCAAGAAGGTGTCCCTGGCCGACCTGATCGTGCTCGGCGGTTCCGCTGCCGTGGAGAAGGCGGCCAAGGACGCGGGCCACGACATCGAGGTGCCCTTCACCCCGGGCCGTGTCGACGCGACCGAGGAGCACACCGACGTCGACTCGTTCGCCGCTCTGGAGCCGACCGCTGACGGGTTCCGCAACTACCTCGGCAAGGGCAACCGGCTCCCGGCCGAGTACCTGCTGATCGACCGGGCGAACCTGCTGACCCTGAGCGCCCCCGAGCTGACGGTCCTCGTCGGTGGCCTGCGCGTCCTGGGCGCCAACCACGCCCAGTCCTCGCACGGCGTCCTCACCGACGCCCCGGGCACCCTGACCAACGACTTCTTCGTCAACCTGCTCGACCTGGGCACGCAGTGGAAGTCGACGTCCGAGGCCCAGGACACGTTCGAGGGCCGCGACGCCGCCACGGGCGAGGTCAAGTGGACGGGCACCCGTGCCGACCTCGTCTTCGGGTCGAACTCCGAGCTGCGCGCGCTCGCGGAGGTCTACGCGAGCGATGACGCGAAGGAGAAGTTCGTGAAGGACTTCGTCGAGGCGTGGACCAAGGTCATGAACCTCGACCGGTTCGACCTCGTCTGATCAACCCCGCTCAACAGCGTCCAGGCCGGCCCGCACGGGTCGGCCTGGACGTTTCTTGACGCAGGCTCACGGCACGTTCACGGCATGTTGTACGGGGTGACCACCTGGATCGCCGAGGGCAGGGCGGGCCCGTCGTCGGGCAGCGCCTTGTGGGCGCGCATGATGGTCTGGCAGGCGCGGCGCATGTCCTGGCGCAGGTCGTGGTGGAGCACCGCGGAGAGACGGCGCTCGCGCAGCAGCCGGGTGTTGTCGTGGTCCAGGTCGTGGGCGATGAACACCGCGCACTCCCGTCCGAGGGTGTCGAAGGCGTCGAGGGTCGCGGCGTTGCCGCCGCCGATGGAGTAGACGCCGACGATGTCGTGGTTGCGCTCCAGCGCCGCGAGGACCAGGTCGCGCTGGGTGGCGTCGAGGCCGTCGCTGTCGGTGACCTCCACCAGGGACCGCCCGGGGTGGGCGTTCCGCATCGCGCCGCGGAAGCCCATCTCGCGTTCCTCCTCGCCGCGGAAGGAGCCCCGGCTGATGGTGACGAGCACATGGCCGGGACGGCCGCCGAGCCACTGCCCGACCAGGTAGGCGGCGGTGGCCCCGGCGGCGCGGTTGTCGATGCCGACGTACCCCATGCGCGCGCTGCTGGGCAGGTCGGTCACCAGGGTGACGACGGGGATGCCCGCCTCGACCAGGCGACCGACGGCGGCCCCGACCTCCGGCACGTCCGGGGCCTTGAGGATCACGCCCTGTGAACCCCGCTTGGCGATCTTGTCCATGGCCGCGATCAGTTCCGAGGCGGGGCCGGTCTCCCGGAAGTGGAAGCGCGAGCGCACCACGGCGGGGTGGAGGGACGGCAGTTCGGCCTCGAGTGCGTCGCGCACGGCGGTGGAGAACCGGTCCGGCGCCTGCATCACGATGTCGATCATGAAGGTGCGGCCCCCGATGCGGACCTGGGTCCGCTGGCGGTCCAGGTCCTTGACGGCCTGGTGGACCTCCATGACGGTGCTCTCCCGTACGCCACCCCGGTGGTTGAGGACCCGGTCGACGGTGGCCTCGCTCAGCCCGGCCTGCCGGGCGATCTCCTTGATCGTATAGGGGTGCCGCATGGCTCGTTTCCCGACGGTCGATGATGGGTTTTTGATGGGTTGCTGCGGATTGCTTGATGGAAGCGGGTTCATAAGACTGGCAGAAACGCAGGCACGGCGAAAGGACCCGGGATGTCCCCCACCGACACGGCACCACGGACGTGGCTGACCGAGGACGACTGCGCTCTCGACGCGTTCCGTGTCCTGGTCGAGCAGGGCACCGACCCGCAGGACCACCCCTCGGCCGAGCGGATCGAGCACGGTGTCCCGCTGTACGACGGCGACCGGCTCCGCGGCCTCGCGGCCACCCGGGAGGGGCGCCGGGCGGTGCAGGAGGAGCTGGTGCGGGCCCTGCTGGACGGGCCCGGCGTGGTGGTGCTGCGGCGCGCGTATCCGGACCCCGCCGTCGTGGACCGCGCGTCCGCCGCGTTCAACGCGCTGATCGAGGAGGAGCGGGCACAAGGCGGCGCACGCGGTGACCACTTCGCCAAGCCGGGCGCCAACGACCGGGTGTGGAACGCGCTGGACAAGATGGCCGTGCGCGCGCCGGAGGCGTTCGCGGACTACTACGCCAACGACCTGCTGGAGCTGGTCTCCGAGGCGTGGCTGGGCCCGGCGTACCAGGTCACCTCGCAGGTCAACGTGGTCAACCCGGGTGGCGCCGCGCAGAGTGTGCACCGCGACTACCACCTGGGCTTCCTCGCCCAGGAGCGGGCGGCCGCGTACCCGGCGCACGTCCACCGGCTGTCGCCCGTCCTGACCCTCCAGGGCGCGGTGGCGCACTGCGACATGCCGGTCGAGTCGGGGCCGACGCTGTTCCTGCCGCATTCGCAGAAGTACGAGCCCGGCTATCTGGCCTGGCGGCTGCCGGAGTTCATCGCGTACTTCGAAGCACACCACGTCCAGCTGCCGCTGGAGAAGGGCGACGCGGTGTTCTTCAACCCCGCGCTGTTCCACGCCGCCGGGCACAACCGCTCGGCCGACATCAAGCGCATGGCCAATCTGCTCCAGATCTCCTCCGCGTTCGGCCGCGCGATGGAGAGCGTGGACCGCCAGGCGATGGCGAACGCGCTCTTCCCGGTGCTGCTGCGCCGCAAGGCCGAGGGCGTCTCCGAGGAGTGGCTGCACCGGGTGGTCGCCGCCACGGCGGAGGGCTACCCCTTCCCCACAAATCTGGACCTCGACCCGCCGGTCGGCGGGCTCGCCCCGCCCTCCCAGGCGGACACCCTCCGGCAGGCCGTGGCCGAGGGCTGGGACCCGGAGCGGCTGCGCCAGGAACTGCACGCGGGCGCCGAGCGCCGCCAGAGCTGAAGGGGCGCACCACCTCATGGGACTGCTCGAGGACAAGATCGTCCTGGTCAACGGCGGCAGCCAGGGCGTGGGCGCGGGGATCGTGCGCGCGGCCGTGCGCGAGGGCGCGGCCGTCGTCTTCACCGGGCGCCGGGCCGAGGTCGCCGAACCGCTCGCCGCGGACACCGGCGCCCGCTTCGTCCGCGCGGACCTGGCCGATCCGGAGCAGGCGCGCGAGAGCGTCGTACGGGCCGTGGACATCCACGGCCGCGTCGACTGCCTGGTCAACGCGGCCGGGCTGACCTCGCGCGGCTCGCTGCTGGACACCACGCCGGAGCTGTTCGAGGCGCACATGGCGATCAACCTGCGCGCGCCGTTCTTCGCGATGCAGGCGGCGGTGGCCGACATGACGGCCCGCAAGGCGCCGGGGACCATCGTCAACATCCTCTCCAACTGCGCGCACGGCGGCCCGCCCCATCTGGCGCCGTACTCGGCGGCGAAGGCGGGGCTGGCGGGTCTGACCCGCAACGCGGCCTACGCCCACCGCTGGGACCGCATCCGCATCAACGGCCTCAACATCGGCTGGACGGACACCGAGGGCGAGGACGCGACGCAGCGCGCCTTTCACGGTGCGGGCGACGACTGGCGGGAGAAGGCCGCCGCGGCGCAGCCGATGGGAAAGCTGGGGCAGGTCGACGAGATCGCGGACTTCGTGGTCTTCCTGCTCTCCGAGCGCAGCGGTGTGGTCACCGGCTCGGTCATCGACTGGGACCAGAACATCATCGGCGGATTCGGCTGAACCGCCCCGGGGCTGAAGGAGCACGAAGGTCAATGCGTATGGGCATCCTGGGGCTGGGCCGGATCGGCGCGTTCCACGCACGGACCCTGTCCGGACTCGACACGGTGGACTCCCTGGTGGTCACCGACCCGGTGGCCGCCGCCACCGCCCTGGCCACGGAACGGTGGGGCGCCACCGCGGTGGACTCCCCCGAGGCGGTGTTCGCCGCGGGCGTGGACGGCGTCGTGATCGCCGCCGCGACCGATGTCCACCCGGAACTGATCCTCGCGGCGGTCGAGGCGGGTGTGCCCGCGTTCTGCGAGAAGCCCGTGGCCCGCGGGATCGGGGAGGGCGTCGCGGTGCTGCGCGCGGTCGAGGACAGCGGCGCGCACGTGCACATCGGATTCAACCGGCGCTTCGACGCCGGCTGTATGGCCGCGCGCCGGGCCGTGGTGAGCGGTGAGCTGGGGCCGCTGCACACCGTGCGGTCCACCACGCTGGACCCCGCCCCTCCCCCGGCCGCGTACGTCGCGGTCTCGGGCGGCATCTTCCGTGACTGCGCCGTGCACGACTTCGACATCGTGCGCTGGGTGACGGGCCGCGAGGTGGCCGAGGTGTACGCGACCGGCGGCAACCGGGGCGCGGAGTACATCCGTGAGGCGGGCGACGTCGACACGGCGTCCGCGCTGCTCACCCTCGACGACGGCACGATCGCCGTCGTCTCCAACTCCCGGCACAACGCCCGGGGTTACGACGTACGTCTGGAGTTGCACGGCATGACGGACAGCATCGCGGTCGGCCTGGAGGACAGGCTGCCCCTGCGTTCGGTCGAACCGGGTGTCACCTTCTTGGCCGGGCCGCCGCACGATTTCTTCATGGACCGCTTCGCCGACGCCTACCGCGCCGAACTCACCGCCTTCACCGAGGTGGTGGCGGGCACCCGGACCTCGCCCTGCACGGTGGCGGATGCCATCGAGGCGAGCCGGATCGCCGAGGCCTGCGCCCTGTCGCTGCACGAGCACCGGCCCGTACGGCTCGAAGAGGTGCGCCACGAAGGGATGCGGACGGCATGACGGACGAGCCCCTGCGGATCGGTGTGCTGGGCGCGGCCCGGATCGCCGAGTTGTCGATCGTCGGTCCGGCCCGTGCGGGTGGCCACCGTCTCGTCGCGGTGGCCGCCCGCGACCGCGGCCGGGCGGAGGCGTTCGCCGCCGCACACGGCGTCGAGCGGGTGGCCGCGTCGTACGCCGCCCTCGTCACCGACCCGGAGATCGAGGTGGTCTACAACCCGCTGGCCAACGGGCTGCACGGGCCGTGGAACCTGGCCGCCCTGGCGGCGGGCAAACACGTGCTCACCGAGAAGCCGTCCGCGAGCAACGCCGAGGAGGCGGCCGAGGTCCATCGGGCGGCGCTCACGGAGGGCACCGTCTTCATGGAGGGCTTCCACTATCCGTTCCATCCCGTCACCCGGCGGCTGCACGACCTGCTGGACGGCGGGGAGCTGGGTGAACTCCGGCACGTGGAGACCGTGGTGGCCATGCCCGCGCCGCCGGACACCGATGTGCGCTGGTCGCTCCCGCTCGCGGGTGGCGCGCTCATGGACCTGGGGTGCTACAGCCTGCACGCGCAGCGGGTGCTCGCCCCCTGGGCCGGTGGCGCGCCCCGCCTGGTGGCCGCGCGCGGCGCGGAGCGGGCGGGGGCACCGGGAGTGGACGAATGGCTCGATGCCGACCTGGAGTTCCCCGGTGGCGCGACCGGTACGGCCCGCTGCCACATGGCGTACGACGAATGGCGGATGAGCTGCCGGGTCGTGGGGACACGCGGCGAGGCGACGGCGGTGAACTTCGTCCAGCCGCATCTGGACGACCGGGTCGTGGTGCGTACGGCCGCCGGTGAACGGGTGGAGGAACTCGGCCGCCGGTCCTCGTACACGTACCAGCTCGAAGCCTTCGCCGCCCATCTGCGCCGGGGAGCGCCGCTGCCCCTCGACGCCGAGGACGCGCTGACCACCATGCGTCTCATCGACGACTGCTACCGGGCGGCCGGTTTCCCGGTCCGGCCGCGGACGGTGGTGCCCACAGCGGTGTGAGAGGCGGTGAGGAGGGGGCCGGGTCCTCGGCTCCCTCCTCGTCACCGCGCCGGGTGGAGCACCTCCAGGGCCGTGCGGTACGCCGCGTCGGTGGCTTCCCGTACCGGAAGCGCCCGGTGTGCGTCGGAGAGGATCTCCACTCCCCACGGGCCGGACCAGCCGGTGGCGCGGAGCGCGGTGATGATGTCCGGCAGGGCGAAGGAGCCCTCGCCGCACAGGCGGCGACGCCGGACGGTGTCCTCGAAGAGCGTGCCGACGACCTGACGGTCCGCGTCGTTCAGCTCCACGCCCACGATGCGCGACCGCGGTACGCCCGCCAGGTCGGCCGGTGGGGTGTGGGCGCGCTCGGTGTGCCAGGCGTCGATGATGAGGCCGCCCGCCGGGTGACCGGCGGCCTCGACCAGCCGGAGTCCGTCGTGCACCGTCTTGAGGTTGGACCAGGGGAGGAACTCGATGCCGAGCCGGGCGCCCACGCCATCCGCCTGCGCGGCCAGGGCGGCGAACTCCTCGGCCCAGGCGTCGGGGTCCCACGGCCGGTCCTCGACATCGGGCCCGATCTTGAGGTGGTGGGCGCCGAGCGCCTCGGCGGTCCGCAGGAGGTCGCGGCGCACCGCGTCCGAGGCCGCGCGCCGGTGGCCGTCGGCCCACCAGTCGACCAGGAGCTCCAGCTCCAGGTGGACGAGTCCGTTGTCCGCAAGGAGCGACCGGATCCCGGCGAGTCCGTACGTACGCTCGGCCTCCACCAGGTCCGCGTACAGCAGCCCGAAGCCCGTGAACCCGGCGGCGCCCGCCGCCTCCGCCCGCTCGCGCAGGGTCAGCGGGCTGCGCTCGTCGTCCCACCCGGGCGCGGCGTCCCCCGCGGTGGTCCAGCAGGTGGCGAGCAGATCCTCGGCGGTCATGATGGCGTTCCCCTCTCTTCAGGCGCGAGCGGCCTGCGGCCGGGCCGTTCACCTGGACGCACACGCTAGGCGCGCCCGAGTGGATTGCTGAAGAGGCGGAAACCATCATTAACCCATCATCGCCACCATCTTTTTCCCTCGACCCGCGCGGGCCCCGGCGGGCAGGGCCGACGTCGTGAGCGGTGACCGCCGCGTCTACCGTGGATGATCTCCGCCCGGGGAGCCAGGGACCTTCCCCGCCGATCCTGAAAGGCACTCATGGCAACCGTCGAAACCTCGGTGCGCGACGGGGTGGCACATCTGGTGCTCAACCGCGCGTCCGCGCTCAACGCACTCGACACCGACACCGTGCTGGCCATGCGCGCGGCGCTGGACCGGTGGCGCGACGACCCCGGTGTCCGCACGGTCGTCGTCCGCAGCGGCACCCCGAGGGCGTTCTGCGCGGGAGGGGACATCCGGGCGATCCGTGAGGCGGCGCTGCGGGGCGACGTCGCCGCCACCACGCGCTTCTTCCGCGAGGAGTACGCCCTGAACCAGGAGATCGCCGAGTACCCCAAGCCGTATCTGGCGCTGATCGACGGGGTCGCCATGGGCGGCGGCCTCGGCATCTCCGTGCACGGTGCGGTACGCGTGGCCACCGAGCGGTCGGTGTTCGCGATGCCGGAAACCCTCATCGGTTTCTATCCCGATGTCGGCGCCTGCTTCTTCCTGCCCCGGCTCGGCGGCGCGCTCGGCCGCTACCTCGGGCTGACCGGCGCGCGCCTCAGCGGCGCCGACGCGGTCACGGCGGGACTGGCGACCCACTTCGTGTCCTCCGCCGATCTACTCGAGTTCACCGCCGCGCTGGACACGGCCGAAGCGGCCGATGTACTCGCCAAGTACGCCCGTACCGCGCCACCGTCCGACCTGGACGACACCGGCGACCGCATCGCCGCCGCGTTCGCGCCCGGCCCCCTGTCCGAGGTGGCCGACCGCCTGCGGGCGGACGGTTCGGCATGGGCCAAGACGACGCTCGGCTCCCCCGCTGCCGCGTCGCCGCTGAGCCTCCGGCTGACCGACGAGCTGCTGCGCCTGGGCGAGCGGGACACTCTCGCCGCGTGCCTCCGGCGGGACCTGGCGGTGGCGTCCCGGCTGGTCCGTGAGCCGGACTTCGCCGAGGGTGTCCGCGCGAAGCTGGTCGACAAGACCGGGGACGCGCGCTGGTCGTACGGCTCGGCGGAGGCGGTTCCCCACGAGCGGATCGCCGAACTGCTCGGCGGCTAACGTGGTGCCCCGCTGTGTACCTACCACCGCAGAGGGAGTGGTGTGCCGTGCCGGGTCCTCCGAGCAGGGGCGTGCTGGTCACCGGGGCGTCCCGGGGCATCGGCCGGGCGGTCGCGCGGGCGTTCGCGGAGCGCGGCGACCGGGTGGCCGTGCACTACGCGGCGCGGGCGGCGGACGCCGAGGAGACCCGGGCCGAGCTGCCGGGCGAGGGGCATGTGGTCATCGGTGGCGACCTCGGTGACCCGGTCGCGGCGCAGCGGATCGCCGACACCGCCGAGGAGGCGCTGGGCGGGGTCGATGTGCTGGTCAACAACGCTGCCGTGGCCACCTCGGAGGACAACGCGCACCGGGTGGCCGACGTGTCGTACGCGGAGTGGCAGCAGGTCTGGCGGCAGATGGTCGACGTGAATCTGCTCGGGTCGGCGAACGTGAGCTACTGCGTGGCGCGGCACCTCATCGACCGTGGTGCGCCCGGCCGGATCGTGCACATCGGCTCGCGCGGGGCGTTCCGCGGCGAGCCGGACCACCCGGCCTACGGGGCGAGCAAGGCGGCGCTGCACGCGCTCGGCCAGTCGCTGGCGGTCGCGCTGGCCCCGCACGGGATCGCGGTGACCTCGGTGGCGCCCGGGTTCACCGCCACCGAGCGGGTGGCGGGGCGGCTGACCGGGGAGTCGGGGGACGCGCTGCGGGAGCAGAGTCCGTTCGGCCGGGTCGGCACGCCGCAGGAGGTGGCGGCCGCGGTGGTGTATCTGGCGTCGGCGGAGGCCACCTGGGCGTCGGGGACGGTCCTGGACCTCAACGGGGCGTCGCATCTGCGGATGTGAGGGGCCGCCGCTCATCACCAGAAGGAGGACACGTGTCCACGATGGACGAGGCCGAGCTGCGCCGGGCCGTGGCGGTGGCCGGTGAGCTGGCGCAGTGGGCGGCGGAGGCCATGCGCCGCCCCCGTACCGGCGACGTGCGGTACAAGGCGAACGCGGCCGACATGGTCACCGACACCGATGAGCTGATCGAGCGCCAGGTCCGCTCCGTGCTGCTGCGCGCCTTCCCCGGCCACCGGGTGGAGGGCGAGGAGTACGGGGTGCGCGAGGGCCCGGCGGGGGCGCCGAGCTGGGTGGTGGATCCGGTCGACGGCACGACGAACTACGCGCACGGGGTGGGCTGGAGCTCGTTTTCCCTCGGCCTGTCCGACGCGTCCGGGCCGCTGCTCGGCCTGGTGGCCGACCCATGGCGGGGCGAGGTCTTCACCGCGGTGCGGGGTGAGGGCGCCCGCCTGGACGGGGAGCCGATCCGGGCCACCGATGCCAGGGGGGTGCGGGGGCAGGTGGTGATGACGGAGTGGGCGGCCCATGCCCCGTGGCACGGCATGGACCGCGTCCTCGCGGAGCTGTCCGCCCGCCTGTGCACCGTGCGGATCATGGGCTCGACGGCGCTGTCGCTGGCCCAGGTGGCGGCGGGCCGGGCCGTCGCGGGGGCGATCGGCAGGTTCCAGGCGGTGGACGGACTGCCCGCCCTGCTGATCTGCCGGGAGGCGGGCGCGCTCGCGTACGACGACACCGGTCCGACCGCGGGCGTGCCGTCGGGCGGGCTGCTGGTCGCGGCGCCCGGGGCGGCGGAGGAGACGTACGACATCTGGCGCGCCGCCCGGGCGGGCCACGGCGGTGGCTAGGCGTCGCCGTCCAGGTGGGCGAGGAAGTCCCGCAGGGCGGCGTTGACTTCGTCGGGGCGCTCCTGCTGGGTCCAGTGGCCGCAGCCGTGCAGGGTCACCTCGTCGTGCAGCCGGGGGGCGATCCGGCGCAGTGAGGCGCGCAGGGTGTCCATGCCGCGGAACGAGGTGACCAGGTCGCGGTCGCCCACCACGTACAGCGCGGGCACGTCGATGCCGCGGCCCCGGAAGGGGGCGAGGAGTTCCTGGTTGCGCTCGATGTTGCGGTACCAGTTGAGGGGGCCGGTGAAGGCCCGGGGGCCGTGTTCGGCGTAGTCGCGGGCGAAGATGTCGATGTCCGCTTCGGTCAGCCAGCCGGGCAGCTGCTCCGGCTCGGGCACGGTGTCCAGCAGGGCCCGGCCCTCGGGGATGACCCAGGGCCGGGGCCGCTCGTTCTTCGGGTTGTCCCCGGAGCCGCTGAACAGGATCCGGCGGAGGGACGACGCGATGTCCTGCCCCAACTCGGCGTCGGCGACGCCCGGTTGCTGGAAGTAGTTCTGGTAGAAGCCCTCGCCGTAGTACCTCCGGGTGGCCGAGGGCGGGGCCATTCCGGCGGGCAGCGCCGGCGGGACGCTCAGCCCGGCCACGGCGCGTACGACATCGGGGCGCAGCATCGCCGTGATCCAGGCGACCGGCGCGCCCCAGTCGTGTCCGACGACCACCGCCCGCTCCTCGCCGAGGGCGCGGATCAGCCCGATCACATCACCGGCCAGGTGGAGCAGGGTGTACGAGGCGGTGTCCTCGGGCTGCTCGCTGCGCGCGTAGCCGCGCTGGTCGGGGGCGACGACGCGGTATCCGGCCTCGGCCAGCGGGCCGAACTGGTGGCGCCAGGAGTACCAGCTCTCCGGAAAGCCGTGCAGCAGCAGGACCAGCGGCCCCTGCCCCTGCTCGGCGATGTGCAACCGCACTCCGTTCACCTCGACGACGTCATGCTTGACCGGGCTGTGCACTGTGGTTCCTCTTCCGGTTGCGGCACTCTACTGCTGAGTAACGATGCTATATGCACGCGTTGGTGGCCGCCCGAGGGGAGCGGCCTGCCACGCCGTCAGCTGGTGGTCTCCGAGGAGGACGCCGGGTCGACGCCGGTCAGGGTACGGCTCACGTCCCACAGCCGCGCCGCGGCGGCGGTGTCGGCGAGGTGGGCCCACACCGGTTCGCGCCGGGGTCTGCCGCGCAGGCCGAAGGCGCGCGGTCCCCACAGCTGCCCGCCGTGCACATCGGGATCGAGCACCGCCCGCACCGCGGGCCACGCCCCGGCGTCCTTGCCCTGGAGGAGGACCCCGGCGGGCGCCCCGCCCAACCGGGTGCCGAGGGTCCGTACGTGCACCGGTGGCCGGGAGGGCGTGAGGGAGTCCAGGGCGCCGCCGGGGTGGACCACCACGCTCGCGACCGTGCTGCCGGTGGCGCGCAGGCGGCGGTCGAGTTCGAGGCCGAAGGACATCTGCGCCAGCTTGGACCGTCCGTAGGTGCGCTTGGGACGGTAGTCCCGCCGGGACTGCGGGTCGTCCAGGTCCAGCCGTTCGGTCTTCGCCGCGAAGCTGCCCATGGTCACGACGCGGCCCGCCGGTGCGGCGGACAGCAGGGGCATCAGCCACGTGGTGAGCGCGAAGTGTCCGAGATGGTTGGTGCCGAACATCAGCTCGTGACCGTCCACGGTCTCGCGGCGCGGCGGATCGTCGAGGGCGACCCCGGCGTTGTGCACCACCGCGTCGAGGTGCGCCGACTCCAGTGCGCCCACCGCGGTTTCGAGCGACGAGAGGTCGGCGAGGTCCAGCCGCAGGGCGCGCACCCGTGCGTCCGGGACCCGCTCGCGGATCGCGGCCATGGCGGCCTCGGCCTTCCCCGGGCTGCGGCTGCCCAGCACGACGGTGGCCCCGGTCGCGGACAACTGCTCCGCGATGAAGTACCCGATGCCCGCGTTGCCGCCGGTGACCAGGACGACACGGTCGTCGGCGCGCGGCAGCCGGTGGACATCCCAGGGCGGGGTGGAGGACACGGACGGCATGGCGGCAAGCTCCCTTGCGGCAGAAGGCCCGGGAGGGCCTTCAGCCCCCTCGGGCGGACGCTCGGGGTGAGCGCCCTGCCGACGAAGATCCCAGCCGCCACCGACACATCGGCTACGGATCGGCTACGGATCCCCGACAGCGCGGGAGCGCTGTCGGGCGGTCTCGATGTGGCCGAGGTACCGGTGGGTCCAGTCGCACATCGCATCGACCGTTGCGCGCAGCGCCCGGCCCGGTTCGGTGAGGGTGTACTCGACCCGCGGCGGCACCGTGGGGTGCACCTTCCGGTCGACCAGGCCGTTGCGCTCCAGCATGCGCAGGTTCTGGGTGAGCATCTTGTGGCTGACGCCCTCGACCACGTTCCGCAGCTCGCTGAAGCGCAGGGTGCGCTCCCCCAGCATTTCGATGATCAGGAGCGCCCACTTGTTGGCGACGTCCGAGAAGATCTCCCGCGCCAGGGAATCGGCGCGCCGCAGGTCCGCTTCATCGACCGAACCGTCCTTGAACTGCTTGGTCACCATGAGGTTCCTCAGTCACTGAAAAGTGCGTTCTTCCATGTCAGGGGCCACTCTCCTACGGTTCCCGGGTAACCATAAGAGACCGAGAGGTCACGAGTCCACACGGAGGCTGACAGCATGGCCATCACCCTGGTGAACCCCAGCGGGTTGCCCACCATCGATGTCTACCGGCAGGTGTCGATCGCATCCGGCTCGAAGCTGGTCTTCATCGCCGGTCAGGTCGCCTGGGATGCCGAGGGAGTCACGATCGGCGAGGGCGACCTCGCCGCGCAGGTCGAGCGGTGCTACCTCAACGTCGGCACCGCCCTCGCCGGTGCGGGCGGTTCCTTCGACGACGTGGCGAAACTGACCGTCTACGTCGTCGACTGGACGCCCGACAAGATGCCCGCGCTCCTGGAGGGCATCTCCCGGGCCGCCGCGAAGCTAGGGGTCACCCCGACCCCGCCGGCCACGATGGTCGGCGTGGCGGCACTGGACGTACCCGAGCATCTCGTCGAGATCGAAGCCACCGCGGTCCTCGACTGAGCACCGGCGCGGAGCACGGGTGGTGTGTGTCGTGGTGCGCTCCTCGCCGGACTGGGTCAGCTCGCCCTGGTCCGCCGGCTTCTGCAACGCGACCAGGCCCCCTCCCGCGCCGCCGCGGCGATCTCCTCGGCGAGCCGCTGAACTGCGGCAGCGGCGCGCCGTCCAGGACCTGGCCGACATCCGCCATCGCGGGCGCCTCCAGCAGCGTGCGGATACGGAAGATCTGGGTAGACTGACCTACCTAGTAGCGGAGAGGGGACCCGCGATGGGCGCAACCGACGCCGCGGCGAAGCAACCCGGTAAGCGGCGGGGAGCCGCGCGTGAGCGGCTGCTCGCCGCCGCTTCACGCCGCTTCTACGCGGACGGCGTATCCGCCACGGGTATCGACACGATCACCGCCGAGGCGGGCGTGGCGAAGATGAGCCTGTACAACAACTTCGCCTCCAAGGCCGATCTGGTGGTCGCCTACCTCGACGCGCGGCACGAGGAGTGGATGGAGCTGTACCGGCGACGGCTGGAGGGCGTCCGGGACGGCGACGGCCGCGGCGGTGTGCTGGCCGTTTTCGACGCGTACACCGATCACGCGGCTTTCGCCTATGAGAACGGCTTCCGGGGATGCGGTCTGCTGAACGCGGCCGCCGAACTGCCCGCCGGGGACGAGGGGCGGGCCGTGGTGCGTCGGCACAAGGAAGAAGTCGAGTCCCTGCTCGCCGCACACCTCGAGGAACTGCTGCCCGGGCGGCCCGGGGAGGCCCGCGCGCTGGCGGAGCATCTGGCGTTCCTGCTGGAGGGCGCGATGGCGCGCGCCGGTCTTGAGGGCGCGGGTACGCGTGTGGAGCATGCGCGGACCATGGCGGCCGACCTGCTGGACCGGCTGTGACGCGGGCGGCCGGACATCCGGCCGGCTCGGTGGGCGTGGGGTCGCTGTGCGTGCTCGTGGCGTCGGTGCTGTGGGGCACCACGGGCACCGCCGCGACCTTCGCCCCGGCAGTGGGGCCCCTCGCGATCGGGGCCGTCGCCATGGGCCTGGGCGGCCTGCTCCAGGCCCTCCTGGCCGCCCCCCACATCGCCCGGGAGGCGCCTGGACTGCGCACACAGCGCGGTGTGGTGCTGCTCGGCGCCCTGGCGGTGGGGGCCTACCCGCTGGCGTTCTACAGTTCCATGCACCTGGCCGGGGTCGCCGCCGGGACCGTGGTGTCGATCGGCTCGGCTCCGCTCGCCTCGGCCGTGATCGAACGGGTTGCGGACGGACGCCGTCTGACGCGCCGCTGGACGGTGGGCGCCACGCTGGGGCTGTCCGGGACGGTGCTGCTGTGCGCGGCCGAAGCCGCCACGGCAGCCACCGGCCCCGGGGCCCGTTCCGTCGGGTCGACCGTGCTCGGGGTGGGGCTGGGACTGGTGGCCGGATTCACCTATGCCCTGTACTCCTGGGCGGCCCACCGCCTGATCAGCCGTGGTGTCACCTCCGGCGCGGCCATGGGCGCCGTCTTCGGGCTGGGCGGTCTGCTGCTGGTGCCCGTACTGCTGGCCACCGGCGCCCCGCTGCTCAGCTCCTGGTCCAACGCGGCCGTCGGCGCCTACATGGCCCTGGTGCCCATGTTCATCGGCTACGTCCTGTTCGGCTGGGGTCTGGCGCACGTTCCGGCGAGCACCGCGACCACGCTCTCCCTGCTGGAACCCGCCGTCGCGGCGGTCCTGGCGGTCCTGGTGGTCGGTGAACGTCTGCCCCTGCCGGGGTGGCTCGGCATCGCCCTGGTCGTCGGCTGCCTCGCCGTCCTCACCACGCCTGCCCGCCCCGCTTCGAAGGACCGGCTGCCCCTCCCGGGACCGGACACCGGGCCCCGGGGAGAGAGCGCGGCTCCGATCATGATTCGGGAGAAGTAGGCGAATTCAGCGGCCGGTCGTGCTGTCGATGAGTTCGCGGAGGATGTCCGCGTGGCCCGCGTGTCGGCCGGTCTCCTCGATCATGTGGGTGAGTGCCCAGCGGAGGCTGGGAGCGGGGCGGCCCGGCCGCGGTCGGGGAACCGGTGCGCCCAGATCGGCGCACCCGTCGAGAACCTCGTTCGCGCGCTCGACCGCATCGCGGTAGCGGGCGACGACATCGGCCACGCTGTCCGTCGGTGCCGCTTGGAACGTCGCCTGCCAGTCGGTGACGTCGTCCCCGAGGAACATCGAGCACTCGACGAAGGTCAGATGGTTGAGCAGGCCGAGCAGGTTCGTGCCCGACGGCACCGCGGCTGTTCGTACCTGCGGCTCGGGGGCGCCGTCGGCCTTCGCGGCGATCGAGGTCCGGAGGTAGTCGAGGAATCCGCGCAGAACCTCGATCTCGCTGCTTCCGGTCCGGGGCGGCGGAGTGTCGCCGTGGCGGTTGGGGCGCGTGTCGCTGGGCACAGTGGTCGCCTTCCTTCGTCGGGGGCGGCGCCTGCCACCGTGTGGTGCGGCGCATGAGGAGGACATGGTCGGTGAGCACCTCACGATCTGGCACGGAATCTTGCGGTTACGGCAAGATGGCCTGATGGATCGCAAGACGGACGACGACGTGCTCGACGCGGTGGGGCCGCGGCTTCGTGCGCTGCGTCGTGACCGCGGCATCACCCTCGCCGGCCTCGCTGCGACGACCGGCGTGTCGGAGAGCACGCTGTCCCGGCTGGAGAGCGGGCAGCGCCGGCCGACCCTGGAACTGCTGCTGCCGCTGGCCCGTACCTATGACGTTCCGTTGGACGACCTCGTCGGTGCCCCGCGCACGGGCGACCGCCGGATGCACCTCAAGCCGATCAGGCGGTTCGGGATGACGTTCGTGCCCCTGTCCCGGCGACCGGGAGGGGTGCACGCGTTCAAGATGATCACCCCGCGCCGCCGGGACCACTCGAACCGACCCCACAGACCCACGAAGGCTTCGAATGGCTCTACGTGCTGGGCGGACGCCTGCGGCTCGTGATCGGCGAGCGCGACCTGACACTGCCGCCCGGTGAGGCAGCCGAGTTCGACACGTCCCTGCCCCACTGGCTGGGCAGCGCCGACGGCGGCGTGGTCGAGCTTCTGATCCTGTTCGGCCTGCAAGGGGTGCGTGCGCACATCCCCGGCCGGCACCGGCGCGTCGCGGGCGGTCAGAAGTCCATTTCGACGTAGTCGATGTCGGTGAACTCCACCAGCAGGCCGTCCGCGCGGCGGCCGCTGTCCTTGAAGTAGATCTCCTGGAAGCCTTCGGCGGCGATGTCCCGGAGCTGCTGTTCGGTGGCGCCGGTGGACTGCGCCTCGAAGAGGCGGGCCGCGTAGGCGGGGGGCAGGTGCTGGGTGATCAGACGGATGCGGCCGTCGTCGGTGGAGCCGGGGGCGGCGGTGAAGCCGAAGCGGGCCCGGGTCTCGATGACGATGCCGGTCGCGGTGGCGGCCTGCTTCCTGGCCCGGGCGCGCACCCGGGGCTGCCAGTCCTTGCGCACCTCGTCGGCGAGACGTGCGGCGAGGTCCTTGCGGGGGCGCTTGAACTGGCCGGTGAGATAGCGCTCGACGGTGCGCTGCGATACGCCGAGCCGTCGCGCGACCGCCTTGGTGGAGCCCTTCTCCTGCTTCACCAGGAAACGCATCTGCGCGGGGGCGGTCTTCGGGATGGGGCGGGTGAAGGTGGCCTCCGTCGCCTTGTCGAGGCTGTCGCCCATGATGCCCATGGTGCTCGTCCCCTCCCCTACTCACCGTCGAGCGCGGCGTCGGTGCCCTTGATGTGGCGGGCGGGGTTGTGGCCCGCGTCGAGGAGCTGCGCCGCCCACAGGAACTCCTGGGTGCCCTCGTGCTTGACCATGCCGGGCGAGACACCGAGCCGGAAACCGCCGGGCAGCGGCTTGCCGTCGGGGGTGTGCGGCAGGAAGTCGAGCGGGCTCGGGCCGTCGGAGAGATAGACGACGCAGTCCGAGAGGACGGCTACGGGGAAGAGCCCGGTGTCCGCGAGCTTGCGCATCTTGCGGTGCATGTTCACCCGCGCGGTGGAGATGACGGCGGCGCGGATGTCGGGGCGCCAGGTGGGGCGCTCCAGGGCGGGCCAGCGTTCGCCGGGGCGGTAGCGGGCGCCCTGGGGCCGCTCGCGGAGCTTGCCGATGCCGCCCTTGACGGTGGCCTTGATGGCGGACAGGACGGCGGCCTGCCCGGGATCGACCTGCTTGTGCCGCTCCATGGCGGCGAGGAAGTCCGGCGGGCTCATGCCGGCCACCACGCCGAGCCGCTCCATGGTGGCCATGTAGGCGTCGCGCAGCCGTGTGTACCAGGCATCCAGGTAGGGGCCGGTCTCGGGGCGGAGCCACGCCTCGACGGGCCGTACGTCGTAGCCGAGTTCGACGGCGTACGCGACGGTCGGCGTGGCGTACCAGGCGGGGCCCTCGGGGCGGTTGCCGTGCGGGGTGAAGGGGTTCGGGAGGCGCGGGTCGAGGTCGATGTGGGAGAGGTCGACCAGCCAGCTGCCGGGCAGCGCCTTGTCGAAGGCGGGCGCCGTGCGGTGTTCGGGCGCGCCGAGTCCGACGGTGAGGCGGTTGGCGGCGGCGGCGAAGGCCATGTTGACGTCGATTCCCACGGCGTGGGTGTGCGCGCATTCGGCGTCGGTGAGCAGCTCGGGGTCGCGAATCCAGTCGTACGCCTCCTCGTCCAGCATCTCGGCCGGGGTGCGCCGGTGGCCGCGCGGGTACAGCTGGGCGACGACGGGGTGCTCGTCCGGTGCCTCCGGTGGCGCCGGGTCGACCGGCGCGCTGAGCGAACCGGGCTGCGGGCCGGAGCCCCAGGTGCCGGTCGCCTCGTCCTTCACGGCGCGGGTGGGCGGGCGCAGGGCGGTCATCAGCTCCAGCCCGGTGACGGCGGTGGTGCCGCGCGGGGTGATGACGCGGGTGGCGTAGTCGCCGAGTACGCTCGCCAGTTCGGCCGGGGCGAACCGGTCGGCGCTCCCCCAGGCGCGGGCGTCGAGCGCGCCCCACGGGAGGACCGCGAACTGCACGCAGTGGCGGCGGCCGCCCTGCACCGGGCGGTAGACCGAGGCCCAGGGGCCGAAACCGCGGCGGGTGAGCTGCCACTTGGCCCTGGTGATCTGCTTGACGACCTTGTGGTCCTCGGGCAGTCGCAGGTTTCGGCGGTCGGTCAGTTCGGCGGGCAGCCCGAGGCGTTCGGCGGCGGACGCGGTGAGGACGAGCAGGGGGTCGGCGTCCTTGCCGTTGCGGTGCAGCCGGGGAGCGCCCAAGTGGCCCTCGGTCAGGGCCCAGGTGACGAGGGTCGGAATGTCCTTCAGCGGGCAGTCCAGGACCAGGCCGCCGATGCCGTACGCGGATCCGTCGCCGTCCACGACGGCCAGGGGGCCGCCTGCGAAGTGTGGTTCGGTGGCGGGCGGGGTGGCGGGGGTCCTGCGCGCCGCGGCTTGCCGCGCGGGCCGCCGGGGTGCCGCGGATGCCGCGGCGGG
>NZ_RIBZ01000292.1:0-12241 GCF_003721215.1 Streptomyces botrytidirepellens | reverse complement strand
TGCCCACCCCGCTCCGGGCGCTCGCGGCCACCGGCGGCAGCGGCCGTGGAAGGCCGACCGCGGCGGCCGGTGGCCGGCCGACCGACTGGGCCGCCCGGCTCCGCGGGCTGCCGTCCCCCGAGCAGCACCGGCTGCTGCTCAACCTGGTGCGCAGCCACGCCGCCACCGTGCTGGGTCACGCCGACCCCACCACCGTGCACCCGGACGCGTCGTTCAAGGACCTCGGTTTCGATTCGCTGACCGGGGTCGAACTGCGGAACCGGCTGGCCGCGGCCACCGGTCTGCGGCTGCCCGCGGCGCTCGTCTTCGACCATCCCGAAGCGGCCGCGCTCGCCGAGCACCTGCGTCGACAACTCGCCCCGGACGACGCCGGGCCCCCGGGCCGGGACGTCCTCCACCCGGTCTTCAACGAGCTGGTCAGGCTGGAGAACAGCCTGTCCGCCGTGGCCGTCGAGGAGCTGGATTCCGGGGCGGTCACGACCCGGCTGGAGACGTTGCTTTCGCGATGGAAGGCGATGTGTCCCTCGGGCGGCGACGACGGCGGCGCCGTGGAACGGCTCCAAGTCGCGACCGCCGATCAGGTGCTGGATTTCATCGACAACGAGCTTGGCCTGTCATGACCGACGTGGCGCGCCCTTTCGCGGAAGGCCGGGTGACCCTCTGTGCCGCATGCTGACGAAGAGAAGCTGGTCGACTATCTGAGGCGAGTGGCGGGCGACCTCCACGAGACACGCCAGCGGCTCCGCGCCATGGAGGACCGCTCCCAGGAGCCGGTGGCCGTGGTGAGCATGGCCTGCCGGTATCCGGGGGGTGTGCGTACGCCCGAGGACCTGTGGCGGCTCGTCGCCTCGGGCGAACACGCGATGGGGGAGTTCCCCACGGATCGCGGCTGGGACCTGGAGAACCTGTTCCACCCGGACCCGGACCACCCCGGCACCAGCCACGCCCGCGAGGGCGGTTTCCTCTACGACGCCGACCGGTTCGACCCCGAGTTCTTCGGCATCAGCCCCCGCGAGGCCGTGGCCGTCGACCCCCAGCAGCGGCTGCTGCTGGAGGTGTCCTGGGAGTTGCTGGAGCGTGCCGGAATCGACCCCGCCTCGCTCAAGGGCAGCTCGACGGGCGTCTACGCCGGGACCGCCCTCCCCGGTTTCGGCACGCCGCACATCGACCGGAGCGCCGAGGGCTATCTGGTGACGGGCAACGCCCCCAGTGTGCTGTCGGGCCGGGTGGCGTACACGCTCGGACTCGAAGGGCCCGCGGTGACGGTGGACACGGCGTGTTCGTCGTCGCTGGTGGCCATGCATCTGGCCTGTCAGGCGCTGCGGCAGGGCGAATGCGGTCTCGCCCTGGCCGGTGGTGTGACGGTGATGGCGATCCCGAACGTGTTCACCGAGTTCTCCCGGCAGCGGGGGCTCGCGCCCGACGGCCGGTGCAAGGCGTTCTCCGCGGACGCCGACGGCACCGCCTTCGCCGAGGGCGTCGGCCTGGTGCTGCTGGAACGGCTGTCCGACGCCCGTCGCCACGGCCACCGGGTGCTGGCGGTCATCAGGGGCTCGGCCATCAACCAGGACGGCGCCTCGAACGGCCTGACCGCGCCCAACGGCCCCTCCCAACAGCGCGTCATCACCCAGGCGTTGGCGAACGCACGGCTGTCACCGGCCGAGGTGGACGTGGTCGAGGCACACGGCACCGGCACCCGGCTGGGCGACCCCATCGAGGCGCACGCGCTGCTGACCACCTATGGGCAGGACCGGCCCGACGGAAAGCCACTGTGGCTGGGGTCGGTCAAGTCGAACATCGGCCACACGCAGGGCGCCGCAGGTGTGGCGGGCGTCATCAAGATGGTCATGGCGATGCGGCACGAGACGCTGCCCGCCACCCTGAACGTCAACCGGCCCACCCCGCATGTGAACTGGGACGCGCGCGCGGTACGCCTGCTCACCGAACCCGTCGCCTGGCCACGCGGGGAACGCCCGCGCCGGGCCGCGGTGTCCTCGTTCGGCATCTCCGGAACCAACGCCCACCTCCTCCTCGAAGCAGCACCGACCCTCCTCGAATCCGCCCCCGACGGACCGCTCGCGCGCCCGGCCACCGAGAGCGCCCAGCCCGGCGGCCGCGCGCTGCCCTGGGTGCTGTCCGCCCGTACCGGCCAGGCGCTGTGCGACCAGGCCGCGGCGCTGGCCGACCATGCCGACGCCCACCCGCGGCTGCCCCTGGCCGACGTGGGCTGGTCGCTCGCCAGGACCCGCACCGTGTTCGAACACCGGGCCGTGATCCTCGGCGACGACCGCGACCAGCTGCTGACGGCCGTACGCGCGCTGGCCGACGGCCGGACCCACCCCGGGCTGACCCGGGCCGGGGCGGCCCGACCCGGTGCCACCGCGTTCATGTTCACCGGTCAGGGCAGCCAACGGCCAGGTATGGGCGCGGAGTTGTACCGGCGCTTCGAGGTGTTCGCCACGGCCCTCGACGAGGCGTGCGCCCATCTGGACCCGCTGCTGGGGTGCTCGCTGCGCGACCTTCTCTTCGCCGCCGAGGACGCCGACGAGGCCCGCTCCCTGCACCGCACCGGAGTGACCCAGGCGGCCCTCTTCGCCCTGGAGACCGCCCTCTTCCGGCTGGTGGAGTCCTTCGGGCTCACCCCCGGATATCTGACCGGACACTCCGTCGGCGAAATCGTCGCCGCACATGTGGCGGGCGTGCTGTCGCTGCCGGACGCCTGCACCCTCGTCGCCGCCCGGGGGCGCCTCATGCAGGCGCTCCCGGCCGGTGGCGCCATGGCCGCCGTCGAGGCCACCGAGGAACAGGTCCTCCCCCTGCTCAGCGAGCACGCGGACCGTCTCGCCCTGGCCGCCGTCAACGGCCCCTCCGCCCTCGTGGTGTCCGGTGCCGAGGACGCCGTCGACGCGGTGGTACGCATACTCAAGGGGCGCGGCCACCGCACCAAGCGGCTGCGCGTCAGCCATGCCTTCCACTCGCCGCTCCTCCAGCCCATGCTGGACGACTTCCGCGAGGTCGCCCGCACCCTCACCTACCACGCGCCGCACATCCCGGTGATCTCCAACGTCACGGGTGAGGTGGCCGACCCCGACCAGCTCCGCGACCCGGAGTACTGGGTACGTCACGTCCGCGAGCCCGTACGGTTCCACGACGGACTGCGGACCCTGCGCGCCGAGGGCGTGGTGCGCTACCTCGAGCTCGGCCCGGACGCCGTCCTCACCACCATGGCCGAGGACGCCCTCGACGCAGACGCTCCCGCCACCCACGTGACGACAGCCGACGGGACCACAGCCGACGCGACGGCACCGGAGACGGCGCCGGTGTTCGCCACCGCCCTGCGGCACGGCCGCGACGAGCCCCGCACCCTGCTCTCCGCCCTGGCCCGGATGCACATCGACGGCGGCACCGCCGACTTCTCCGCCGCGCTACCGGACGGCGCGGGCCAGGTCGACCTGCCCACCTACCGCTTCCAGCGCGAGCGCTACTGGCGGCCGGTCCCGAACGGCACCGCCGACGTACGCGCCGCCGGGCTCGGCGCCACCGGCCACTCCCTCCTCCAGGCCGTGGTGGAAACACCCGACGGCGAACTGCTGCTCACCGGGCGGCTGTCACTGAACACCCACCCCTGGCTGGCGGACCACACCATCGCGGGCAGCGTCCCGCTGCCCGGGACGGCCCTCCTGGAGCTGGCCCTGCTCGCCGGTGCGCGGGCGGGCTGCGACGTGGTCGACGACCTCACCCTGGAGACCCCGCTGCTCCTGCCCGCCTCCGGCGCGGTGCGCATCCAGCTGGCGGTCGCCGCCCCCGACAACGCGGGCCGCCGGGCGCTCACCCTCTCCTCGCGGCCCGCGGACCAGGACGACGAGGCCCCGGGAACCACGGACACCTGGCGCCGCCACGCCGTCGGGCTCCTCGCGCCCTCGGTGGCGCCCGCTCCGGCGGCGTCCCCGGCGCCGTGGCCACCGGCCGACGCGGTGCCGGTCGACGTGGCCGACCTGTACCGGCGCCTCACCGAGCAGGGGTACGCGTACGGGCCCTCCTTCCGCGGACTGCACGCCGCGTGGCGGCACGGCGAGGACATGCTGGCCGAGGTGCGCCTGGCCACCGAGCAGCGGGGCGACGCCGAGGGCTTCGGCCTGCACCCCGCCCTTCTCGACAGCGCGCTGCACCCGGTGGAGGAGCTGTTCAACGCCGACCGCACGCCGGACGGCTCCGCGAGCACCGTCCGACTGCCGTTCTCCTTCAGCGGGGTACGGCTGTTCGCCACCGGCGCCACCCGGCTACGGGTCCGCATCACCCCGACCGGCCCGGACACCGTCACGCTCACCCTGACCGACGACCACGGCGCCGTGGCCGCCACCATCGAAACCCTCGGGCTGCGCGAGATCTCCGCCGACCGCTGGCGCTCCACGCACACCGACGACTGCCTGTACCGCCTCGACTGGCAGCCCCAGCCACTGCCCGCCGACCAACGGGCGACGGCCGAGAGCTGGGCCATCGTCGGCACCGATCCCCTGGTCCTGGGCGACGAGGGCCCCGAACCCGGCTCCACCCATCCGGACCTGGCCGCGCTCCAGGCCGCCATCGGCGCAGGACTGCCGGTCCCGAGCCTCGTCATCATGCCGTACACCGACCGCGGCAGCGCGACGTCCGACCCCGACGAGACCCCCGTACGGGTGCGTGCGACCGCCCATCAGGTGCTGGACGCGCTGCGCACGTGGCTGGCCGACGAACGGTTCGGCACGGCCCGGCTGGTGATCGCCACCCGCGGCGCGATCGCCGCCACCCCCGAGGACCCGCCCGCGGACCTGACCACCGCACCCCTGTGGGGCCTGGTCCGCGCCGCGCAGGCCGAACACCCCGAGCGGATCCTGCTGCTGGACCTGGACGACGACACGGCCTCCCGCCACGCCCTGCGCACCGCCCTCCCGGCCGCCGTGGCGGCCGGTGAAACCGAGCTGGCGGTACGGGGCGGGGTCGTACGCGTCCCCCGCCTGGTGCGGGCCCGCCCCGACCACGGGGCGCCGCTTCCCGCCCTCGACCCGGACGGAACCATCCTGATCACCGGCGGCACCGGAGCGCTCGGCCGACTGGTCTCCCGGCATCTGGCCACCGCACACGGCGCCCGGCATCTGCTGCTGGTCTCCCGGCGGGGCCCGGCCGCACACGACATCGACGCGTTCACCGCCGAACTGGCCGACCTGGGCACGGAGGTGCGGGTCGCCGCCTGTGACGTCGCCGATCCGCACGCGGTGGCAGCGCTGCTGGCCACGATCCCCGCCGCCCATCCGCTGACGGCCGTCGTCCACGCCGCCGGGGTGCTGGACGACGGTGTGATCACCTCGCTGACCCCCGAGCGGTTCGATGCCGTACTCGGCCCGAAGCTCGACGCGGCGTGGCATCTGCACCGGCTGACCCGTGAGATGGCTCCGGCGGCGTTCGTGATGTTCTCCTCCGCCGCCTCCGTCATGGGCAACGGCGGCCAGGCCAACTACGCGGCCGCCAACATGTTCCTCAACGCCCTCGCCGAACACCGCCGCGCCGAGGGCCTGGTGACCCACACGCTGGCCTGGGGGCTGCTGGCCTCGGCCGGTGGCATGACGCACGACCTCGACGACGCCGACCTGGCCAGGATGGCGCGCTCCGGTGTCGCCCCCATCGCGGACGACCAGGTGCCGGTGCTGCTGGACACCGCGCTGACCACCCCGTACCCCGTCCTCGTACCGGCCCGCTTCGATCTGACCGCGCTGCGCGCCCGGGTCGCCACCGGGCCACTGCCGCCCGTACTGCGGGCCCTGGTGCCCGGCGCCGCCCGGCGGCCCGCCCAGGAGGCCGGGACGGTGTCCTGGGCGGAGCGGCTGGCGGGTCTGCCCGCCGCCGAACAGAACCGGGTCCTCGGCGAGCTGGTCCGCGCCCAGGTGGCCACCGTTCTCGCGCATCCGGCACCGGAGGCCATCGAGCTGGGCCGGGCCTTCCAGGAACTCGGCTTCGACTCGCTGACCGCCCTCGACCTGCGCAACCGGCTCAACGCGGCCACCGGGACCCGGATCCCGGCCACCGTCATCTTCGACTATCCGACCCCCGACGCCCTGGTCGGCTTCCTGCGCGAGAAGCTGATCGGGACCCGCGACGGCACACCGCCCGCGCCCGTGGCCGCCACGGTGGCCACCGACGGCGATCCCATCGCCATCGTCGGCATGGCCTGCCGCTATCCGGGCGGTGTCGGGTCGCCCGAGGAACTGTGGCGGCTGGTGTCCGAGGGTGTGGACGCGATCGGTGAGTTCCCGGCGGACCGGGGCTGGGACCTGGCGGGGCTCTTCGACCCGGACCCCGACCANCGGGGCTGGGACCTGGCGGGGCTCTTCGACCCGGACCCCGACCACCCCGGCACCAGCTACGCCCGCGAGGGCGGATTCCTCTACGACGCGGCGCGCTTCGATGCCGAGTTCTTCGGCATCAGTCCGCGCGAGGCGCTGGCCACCGACCCCCAGCAGCGGCTGCTGCTGGAGACCGCCTGGCAGGCCTTCGAGAACGCGGGCATCGACCCGGTGACCCTGCGCGGCAGCCAGACCGCTGTGATCACCGGCGTCATGTACGACGACTACGGCAGCCGCTTCCTGGGCCGTACCCCGGAGGGCGTCGAGGGCCGCCTGATGACCGGCAGCACCCCGAGCATCGCCTCCGGGCGGGTCGCGTTCACCTTCGGCCTTGAGGGGCCCGCGGTGACGGTGGACACGGCGTGTTCGTCGTCGCTGGTGGCCATGCATCTGGCAGCCCAGGCGCTGCGCCAGGGCGAATGCGCCCTGGCCCTGGCGGGTGGCGTGACCGTGATGGCCACGCCGAACACCTTCGTCGAGTTCTCGCGGCAGCGTGGACTGGCCACCGACGGCCGCTGCAAGCCGTTTGCGGCGGCGGCCGACGGCACGGGCTGGGGCGAGGGCATCGGACTGCTCGTCCTGGAACGCCTGTCGGACGCCCGGCGCAACGGACACCACGTGCTCGCCCTGTTCCGCGGTTCGGCCGTCAACCAGGACGGTGCCTCCAACGGCCTGACCGCCCCCAACGGACCCTCGCAGCAGCGGGTGATCCGGCAGGCGCTCGCCACCGCCCGCCTCACCCCGGCCGACATCGACGCGGTGGAGGCCCACGGCACCGGAACCACGCTCGGCGACCCGATCGAGGCGCAGGCGCTGCTCGCCACCTACGGGCGGGAGCGGGCCGACGGGCGGCCGCTGTGGCTCGGCTCCATCAAGTCGAACATCGGGCACACCCAGGCGGCCGCCGGGGTGGCGGGCGTCATCAAGATGGTGATGGCGATGCGGCACGGACTGCTTCCCGCCTCCCTGCACCTCGACGCGCCGAGCCCGCACGTGGAGTGGGAGGACGGCGTGCGGCTGCTGACGGAGGCGGTGGAATGGCCGCACGAGGAGCGCCCCCGCCGGGCCGCCGTGTCCTCCTTCGGCATCAGCGGCACCAACGCCCATGTGATCCTCGAACAGGCGCCGGAATCCCCCCAAGCGCCGAAACCGCCCGACATGGCGGAGCCCGCCGTCCACCGGGGCGTGGTGCCCTGGGTGCTGTCCGCACGGGGCGCGACGGCGCTGCGTGAGCAGGCCCGGGCACTGGCCGCCCACCTCGCCACCGCTCCCGGGGCCACGCCCGCCGAGGTCGGCTGGTCGCTGATCAGGACCCGTACGCTCTTCGACCACCGGGCCGTGGTCGTCGGTGCGAGCCGTACGGAGTTGCTGGCCGCCGTGAAGGCGCTGGCGGCCGACGAAACCCACCCGGGCGTCGTGCAATCCGGCACCGCACCGGACCCGCACGCGGCCGGTCCGGTGCTGGTGTTCCCGGGACAGGGATCGCAGTGGCAGGGAATGGGGGCCGAACTGCTCGACGTCTCCCCGGTGTTCGCGGAGCGGGTGGCCGCCTGCGAACGGGCCCTCGCCCCCTACGTCGACTGGTCGCTCACCGATGTGCTGCGCGGCACCGAAGGCGTCGCCGACCTGAGCCGGGTCGATGTGGTGCAGCCGGTGCTGTGGGCGGTCATGGTGTCCCTGGCCGCCGTATGGGCCGGTCACGGCGTGAAACCCGCCGCCGTCGTGGGCCACAGCCAGGGCGAGATCGCCGCCGCCTGCGTGGCCGGGGCACTCTCGCTGGACGACGGCGCCCGCATCGTGGCCCTGCGCAGCCGGGCCCTGCGGCGCCTCGCGGGCGGCGGGGCGATGGCCTCCCTCGGCGTGGGCCGGGAACGGGCCGACCAGCTGCTCGCCGACCTGGGCGAGCGCGCGGCCGAGGTGGTGGTGGCAGCCGTCAACGGACCCGTGTCGACGGTGGTGTCCGGACCGCCCGAGCAGGTGGCCGCGGCCGTGGCCACCTGCCGTGACACCGGTGGGCGGGCCCGGACGATCGAGGTGGACTACGCCTCCCACAGCCCCCAGGTCGACGAGATCACCGACGAACTCACCCGGCTGCTGGACGGCATTCGCCCCGTCCGGCAGCCCGGCACCGGCGTGGTCTTCTACTCCACCGTCACCGCGGGCCCCGCCGACCCCGCCGGACTGGACACCGCGTACTGGGTGCGCAACCTGCGCGAACAGGTGCGGTTCGCCGACGCCGTACGAGCCGCCCTGGCCGACGGTCACCGCGTGTTCATCGAGGTCAGCACCCACCCCGTCCTGACCGTCGGCATGCAGGAAACCTTCGAGGAAGCGGGCAGCGAGGCCATCGCGGTGCCCACCCTGCGGCGCGACCACGGCGATCTGGCCCAGCTGGTGCGTTCGGTGGCGCAGGCGTTCACCGCCGGGGTCGAGACGGACTGGACCACCCTGTTCCCGGCCGACCCCACGCCCAGTACCGTCCCGTTGCCGACGTACGCCTTCCAGCGCGACCGCTACTGGCTGGACGGAGCGGACGGACGCGGCGGCGACCCCGCCGACCTCGGACTGACCTCGGCGGACCACCCCCTGCTGGGGGCCGCGGTCGAACTCGCCGATGGCGGCACCCATCTGCTCACCGGCCGTATCGGAACCGGTGGCGGCCACGGCTGGCTGGCCGAACACGTGGTGGCCGGTGCGCCCCTGGTGCCGGGCGCCGCGCTGGTCGAATGGGCGCTGCGGGCCGCCGACGAGGCCGGGTGCGCGGTCGTGGACGAACTGACGCTGCAAACCCCGCTGATCCTCCCCGAATCCGGCGGGCTGCGCGTCCAGGTGGCGGTGGGCGCGGCCGGCGAGGACGGCCGTCGCGAGGTGCGCGTCTACTCCCGCCCGGACACCGACACCGATGGGGCGTGGCTGTGCCACGCCGACGGCGTCCTCGCCCCACTGCCCCACGACCGCCCGGCTCCCGAGCCCTCCGGCACATGGCCGCCACCGGGCGCGGAGCCGGTGGACGCGGACGGCTTCTACGCGCGGGCCGCCGCCGACGGATACGCCTACGGGCCCGCCTTCCAGGGCGTACGCAAGCTCTGGCGGGACGGCTCCGACGTGCTGGCCGAGGTGGCGCTCCCCGAAACCGCCGGTGAGTGCGGCGGATTCGGCATCCACCCCGCGCTGCTGGACGCCGTACTCCACCCGGCCGCCCTGCTCACCGGGCAGCCGCCCGGACAGGACGACGAGGGGCGGATGTGGCTGCCATTCACCTGGAACGGAGTGTCCCTGTGGGCCGCCGGTGCGACCACGGTACGGGTGCGGCTCTCACCGGACGAGCGGGACGCGGACGGAGAGCGGGCGTTGCGGGTGACCGTGGCCGATGCCGTGGGCGACCCCGTCCTCACAGTCGACTCGCTGGTGCTGCGCCCCGCCCGTACGGACCAGCTGCGCACCCCGGGCCGCCGTGGCGCGGACGGGCTGTTCACGCTGGACTGGATCCCGCTGCCGGGGGCACCGGAGCGGACGGCCGACGGCGGCGACTGGGTGGTGCTGAGCCCGGCGGATTGGGACACCGCGGGCGCTGTGCGCCACCCGGATCTGACATCGCTGCTCGCGGGCGTCGACGGCGGCGAACCCGTCCCCTCGGTGGTGTTGACCGGTGTCCCGGCCGCACCGGCTGCCACCTCGGCCGAGGGCATGGCCGCCGTCCAGCGCACGATGGGCCTGCTCCAGGCGTGGCTGGCCGAACCGCGGCTGTCCGACGCCCGGTTGGTGGTGGTGACGCAGGGCGCCGTCGCTGCGGGTGCACCCGACGCGGACGGTCCCGGAACCGATGCCGTGGACGCGGCCGGTGCGGCGGTGTGGGGGCTGCTGCGCAGCGCGCAGGCGGAGAACCCCGACCGGTTCATCCTGCTCGACCTCGACCCCCGTGGCCCGGTGGACGGACCGGGCACCGGTGTGCTGAACGGTGTCCTGGACGGTGTGCTGTGCGCCATGGCGCTGGCCGAACCGCAGGTGGCGGTGCGCGCGGGCCGGGTGTGGGCGCCGCGGCTGATGCGCGCCGGGGCCGCCGGAAGCGGTGGGCTGGTGGCCCCGGTGGGGCAACCGGCCTGGCGACTCGCGGTGGACGGCGCCGCGACCATCGAGAACGTGACCCCGGTGCCCTGCCCCGAGGTGCTCGAACCACTGGGTCCCGGTGAGGTCCGTATCGCGGTCCACGCGGCAGGAGTCAACTTCCGCGACGCCCTGATCGCCGTCGGGATGTACCCGGGCGGCGGGGTGTTCCGGGGCAGCGAAGGCGCGGGCCTGGTCGTGGACATCGGTGCCGGGGTGACCGGACTCGCGGTGGGCGACCGCGTGATGGGCCTGTTCGAAGGCGCGTTCGGCCCGCTGGCGGTGGCGGACGCGCGGATGGTGGTGCCGATCCCGGACGGCTGGACCTTCCAGCAGGCCGCCGCCGTACCGGTGGTGTTCCTCACCGCCTGGTACGGGCTGGTGGACCTGGCCGGACTACGGCGCGGGGAGTCGGTGCTCATCCACGCCGCGACCGGCGGCGTCGGCATGGCCGCCGTCCAGATCGCCCGCCACCTGGGCGCCGAGGTGTACGCCACGGCCAGCCCCGGCAAGCATGGGGTGCTGGAGGAGATGGGCATCGACCCGGCACACCGGGCCTCGTCGCGCACCCTCGATTTCGAGACCGCGCTACGGGACGCCACCGGCGGCCGCGGTGTGGACGTGGTGTTGAACAGCCTCGCGGGACCCTTCGTCGATGCCTCGCTGCGGCTGCTGGCCGACGGCGGGCGGCTGTCGGAGATGGGCAAGACCGACATCCGCGACCCGGAGCACATCGCCGCCACCCACCCCGGTGTGCGCTACCGGGCCTTCGACCTGGTGCCCGACGCCGGACCGGACCGCATCGGCGAGATGCTGCGCACGCTCCGCGAGCTGTTCACCGCCGGGGTGCTGCGGCCCGCACCCGTACGGACCTGGCCGCTGAGCCGGGCGCGGGAGGCGCTGCGGCAGCTCAGCCAGGCCCGCCACACCGGCAAGCTGGTGCTGGACGTACCCGCAGCCGTGAACCCGGACGGCACGGTGCTCATCACGGGCGGCACCGGCACGCTGGGCGGGATCGTCGCCGAACACCTCGTACGCACCTGGCAGATCCGCCACCTGGTGTTGGCCGGCAGGCGGGGCCCGGACGCGCCGGGCGCCGCGGAACTGACCGCCCGCCTCGGCGACCTGGGCGCACAGGTGCGCGTCGTCGCCGTGGACGTCACGGACGCGACCGCGGTGACGGAGCTGGTGGCGGGCATCGACACGGAGCATCCGCTGACCGGCGTCATCCACGCCACGGGTGTCCTGGACGACGCGGTGGTCACCTCGCAGACTCCGGAGCGGGTGGCACGGGTGTGGCAGGCCAAGGCCACGGCGGCCGCGCATCTGCACGCGGCGACCGCGGACTTGCGGCTCGGCATGTTCGTGATGTTCTCCTCCGCGGCCGGAGTGCTGGGCAGCCCCGGGCAGGCCAACTACGCCGCCGCGAACGCCTTCTGCGACGCCTTGGCGGCCCGCCGCCGGGCCGAAGGACTGCCGGGCGTTTCGGTGGCCTGGGGACTGTGGGCCGACGCCAGCGGGATGACCGGCCACCTGGCCGAGGCCGACCTCGCCCGGATGGCCCGTACGGGCGTGGGCGCCCTCGGCACCCGGCAGGGCCTGGCCTTGCTCGACGCCGCCGTCCAGCACGGCGGCCACCTGCTGGTGGCGGCCGACGTGAACCCCCGGACCCTGGCCGCCCTGCCCGCCGAGCGCCTGCCCGCCACCCTGCGGGCACTCGCCACCACCGGTGGCGGCGGCGCCGGACGGCGTACGGCGGC